>NZ_JBHYIG010000078.1:0-27548 GCF_042740015.1 Streptomyces sp. NPDC059037 | reverse complement strand
GGGTGGCGACATGGAACTGGGGGCCATGGCCGGCAATATGTAGCCTCGGGCGGGGACCCCTGTATGCCGCGGGGGGGGGGGTGGCGGGGGCCCCACCGCCCCTTTTGCGTTGTGCAATCGCGTGGAAGTCTCGCCGCATGACCTTTGAGGAACTCATCCCGGCGCCCGCACGCGCCGAGGGCCGCCCGCACGGCGAAGGCTTCGTCCTCGACGCGTCGACCCTCATCGACGCCTCCCCCGGCACCGGGTCCACCGAGCGCTGGCTGCGCTCGTCCCTCGGTGCCGCACTCGGTCTTCCGCTCGCCCCCGGTGCGCGGGGCAGCGCCGTCGCGCTGCGCATCGACGACGCCCTCGCCCCCGAGGCGTACCGGCTCACCGTCGCCGAGGGAGGCGTGGAGATCCGGGGAGGTGCCGCCCCCGGCGTCTTCTGGGGAGCCCAGACCCTGCGCCAGCTGCTCGGCCCCGAGGCGTTCCGGCGGGCCCCGGTCGGATCCGGGCGGCAGTGGACCCTGCCCCTGGGCGCCATCGAGGACGCCCCGCGCTTCCGCTGGCGCGGCATGATGCTCGACGTGTCCCGGCACTTCATGCCCAAGGACGGCGTCCTGCGCTATCTCGACCTGCTCGCCGCGCACAAGCTGAACGTCTTCCACTTCCACCTCACCGACGACCAGGGCTGGCGCATCGAGATCAAGCGCCACCCGAAGCTCACCGAGGTCGGGTCCTGGCGGCCGCGCTCCAAGTGGGGGCACCGAGCGTCCGGGCTGTGGAACGAGACGCCGCACGGCGGCCACTACACGCAGGACGACATCCGCGAGATCGTCGCGTACGCCGATGCCCTGCACATCGCCGTCGTACCCGAGATCGACATCCCGGGGCATTCGCAGGCCGCGATCGCCGCGTACCCGGAACTCGGCAACACCGACGTCGTCGACACCTCCTCCCTCGGCGTCTGGGACACGTGGGGCGTCAACCCGAACGTCCTCGCCCCGACCGAGGAGACCCTCCGCTTCTACGAGGGCGTCTTCGAGGAGGTGCTCGAACTCTTCCCCTCCACCTTCATCCATGTCGGCGGCGACGAGTGCCCCAAGGACCAGTGGAAGCAGTCGCCCACCGCGCAGGCCCGCATCAAGGAGTTGGGGGTCGGTGACGAGGACGGTCTGCAGAGCTGGTTCATCCGGCACTTCGACAAGTGGCTGTCCGCGCGCGGGCGTCGGCTCATCGGCTGGGACGAGATCCTCGAAGGCGGGCTCGCGGAGGGCGCCACCGTGTCGTCCTGGCGCGGGTACGGGGGTGGCATCGCGGCGGCCAAGGCCGGGCACGACGTCGTCATGTGTCCCGAGCAGCAGGTCTACTTGGACCACCGACAGGACGGCGGAGCCGACGAGCCCGCACCCATCGGGTACGTCCGCACCCTTGAGGACGTCTATCGCTTCGAGCCGCTGCCACCGGAGCTCACCGAGGCCGAGCGCGGGCATGTTCTCGGTACGCAGGCCAACGTGTGGACCGAGGTGATGGAGTACCACGCACGCGTGGACTACCAGGTGTTCCCGCGTCTCGCCGCCTTCGCCGAGGTCGCCTGGAGCGCGCTCCCCGACCCGGCCGAGCGTGACTTCGCGGACTTCGAGCGGCGAATGACCGCTCATTACATGCGACTTGATGCCCTCGGCGTCGACTACCGGCCACCCGGTGGCCCGTTGCCGTGGCAGCGCCGCCCCGGTGTGCTCGGACGCCCGATCGACGGGTCGCCCCCAAACGTGTGAGAGGCACCCGATAGTGGAGGTGCCGGGCCGCCCGCGCTGGGACCGTGGGCGGCCGGAAGAAAGTCGTACAAGGTTCACCGAAGAGTGGCAATTCCCGCCGACCGGTGAGGGCGTGCGAAACCGGCACATCCCCCAGGTCTGCGGATGAATGTCTCCTAGCGGACCCCCGCGCCGGGGGCCGGGGAACATGTGCCAGAGTTGCCACGTCCGGGCAGTGAGCACGTACCGTACGGCGGAACAGGCGTAACGGTGGGAACGGCGAGAAAGCCGCCGGGCATCGGGAAGGGGCAGCCGGTTTTGACCACGCACGCACCGCAGGCGGCGCTCACCGCGCACACGGCGAAGCTGCCTGGGACGCTCGACGAGGCCGTGGAGGCGCTCGCCGCGATGCCTGCCGCCGTGCCCGTCGCCGGCGGCACCGACCTCATGGCCTCGGTCAACGCGGGGCTCCTGCGCCCCGCCGCGCTCGTCGGCCTCGGCCGCATCAGCGAGATCCGCGGCTGGCAGTACCAGGACGGTCACGCGCTGCTCGGCGCCGGACTCACCCACGCCCGCGTGGGGCGGCCCGACTTCGCGGCCCTGATCCCGGCGCTCGCGGCCGCCGCGCGCGCCGCGGGACCCCCGCAGATCCGCAACGCGGGCACGCTCGGCGGCAACATCGCCAGCGCGGGCCCGACCGGTGACACGCTGCCCGTCCTCGCCGCCCTGGAAGCCGTACTGATCATCGCGGGCCCCGGCGGCGCACGCCGCGAGGTGCCCGTCTCGCATCTGCTCGCCGGGATGGACATGCTCCGCCCCGGCGAACTCATCGGCTTCGTACGCCTTCCGCTGCTGCACGCGCCGCAGGTCTTCCTGAAGGCGACCGGACGCACCGGACCCGGCCGGGCGATCGCCTCCGTCGCGCTCGTGCTCGACCCCGCGCGGCGCGGGGTGCGCTGCGCGGTCGGCGCCGTCGCGCCGATGCCGCTGCGGCCCCTGGAGGCCGAGCAGTGGGTCGCCTCGCTGATCGACTGGGACGGCGAGCGGGCGATCGTGCCGGAGGCGCTGACGGCCTTCGGCGAGTACGTCGCCGCCGCGTGCATCCCCGACCAGCCACCGGCGGACGACGGCTCCCCGCAGCCGCATCCGCCCGCCGTACTGCACCTGCGGCGCACCGTCGCCGCGCTGGCCCGACGGGCACTGGGGAGGGCGCTGTCGTGAGTGACGACCAGGACAACAACGGGGGCTGGCAGCCGCACCCGCAGGGCGAGTACGACTCGGACGCCACCGCCTTCGTGCAGCTGCCGGAAGGCCTCCTGGACGGCTCTCCGCTCGCTGCGCCCGGCCACGGCTATGTGCCGCCGCAGATAACGGTCACGCCGACGACCGCCGACGCGACGGACCCGGCGGCGACCGGGACCTGGGTCATGCCGGCCGATGTGACCGGGGCGGGGGCGGCTTCCGGTGTGCAGGGCGGGCAGGGCGTGCAGAACGTGCAGTGGCCGGTTGCCGGTGAGGTGCCGGTCGAGCCGTCCGCTCCGTCTGCTCCGTCTACTCCGTCCGCTCCATCTGTTCCGTCCGCTCCGTCCGTTCCTGAGCAGGCGTACGACCATGGCGCCACCGGGCAGTGGAGCTTCCACGAGGCGGAGGCGGCGGCGCCCGCGCCCGCCGATGTCACCGGGCAGTGGTCGATTCCCGTCGCCAATGGTGATCTTCCGGATGAATCGGGCGAGTTCACGACGTCCTCGCTCGCTGCTCAGTGGGGCGGTACGCCGCCCGCGACGCTGCCGGGCGGGGCGGCCGCTCCGTGGGCGACGGGGGGTGCCGGGGCGGGTGAGCCGTGGTCTCCGGAGCCGGAGCCGCAGCCGGAGCCGCAGCCGCAGGTCGCCGCCGAGGTCGAGGTGGAGCCCCAGGTCGCGGTCGAGCCCGCGCCTGCGCCTGCGCCCGTGCCTGTCGCTGAGCCCGAGCCTGTTCTTGAGCCCGAGCCCGAGGCCGAGCCCGTATCGGCCGAAGTGACCGACGACGCTCCCGTGGCGTCGCCTGAGGCCCCGGCCGCCCCTGACGCGGAAGCCGAAGCGGAGGCCGAAGCCGCCCCCGAAGCCGCCCAGGAAGACCCCCCGTCGACCTCCGCCGACCTCGGCGACGAGCACCCCCTCTGCTCCTACGTCCTGCGCGTCAACGGCACCGACCGCCCCGTCACCGACGCCTGGATCGGCGAGTCCCTGCTCTACGTGCTGCGCGAGCGCCTCGGCCTCGCGGGCGCCAAGGACGGCTGCTCGCAGGGCGAGTGCGGCGCCTGCAACGTCCAGGTGGACGGGCGCCTCGTCGCCTCCTGCCTGGTGCCCGCGGCCACCGCCGCCGGCAGCGAGGTGCGCACCGTCGAGGGCCTCGCCGCCGACGGTCAGCCGTCCGACGTGCAGCGCGCGCTCGCCGCCTGCGGTGCCGTCCAGTGCGGTTTCTGCGTACCGGGCATGGCGATGACCCTGCACGACCTCCTTGAGGGCAACCCCGCCCCGACCGACCTGGAGACCCGCCGCGCCCTGTGCGGCAACCTCTGCCGCTGCTCCGGCTACCGCGGTGTGCTCGACGCCGTGCACGAGGTGGTGGCCGAGCGCGAGGCGTCCGCGGCCGCCGCGGAGCCGTCGGGCCCCGACGACCCGCCGGACGCGCCGCGCATCCCGCACCAGGCGGGCCCCGGCGCCGGAGGGATCAACGCGGCGGCGTACGACGGAACGTACGAAGGCCCCGGAGCGTACGAAGGACCAGGAACGTACGAGGGACCATACGGCCAGGACGGAGGCCAGGCGTGAGCAACGAAGCCGCGGGGGGCGCGAGCACCGCGACCGCAGCGGAGCCGCAGCCCGGCCCCGAACCCCTGCCGCACGGCATCGGCGCATCGCTGCCGTCCGCCGAGTCCCGCGCCAAGACCGAGGGCACGTTCCCCTACGCGTCCGACCTGTGGGCGGAGGGGCTGCTCTGGGCGGCCGTCCTGCGCTCCCCGCACGCGCACGCGCGGATCGTGTCGATCGACACGTCGCAGGCGCGCGAGATGCCGGGCGTGCGGTCCGTCGTCACGCACGAGGACGTGCCGGGCGAGGCGCTGCAGGGCCGCAAGACCCCGGACCGTCCGGTCTTCGCCTCCGATGTCGTACGCCACCACGGCGAGCCCATCGCCGCCGTGGCCGCCGATCATCCGGACACGGCGCGGATGGCCGCCGCGGCGATCTTCGTCGAGTACGAGGTGCTTGAGCCGGTCACCGACCCGGAGAAGGCCTTCGCCGCCGAACCGCTGCACCCCGACGGCAACTTGATCCGGCACATCCCGCTGCGGCACGGCGACCCGGAGGCTGCGGGCGAGCTCGTCGTCGAGGGCCTGTACCGCATCGGCCGGCAGGATCCCGCGCCGATCGGCGCCGAGGCGGGTCTTGCCGTGCCGCGCCCCGACGGGGGAGTGGAGCTGTACATCGCCTCCACCGACCCGCACACCGACCGGGACATGGCCGCGTCCTGCTACGGCATCGACCCCGGCATCGTGAAGGTCGTCGTGACCGGCGTCCCCGGCGCGACCGCCGACCGCGAGGACGCGAGCTTCCACCTGCCGCTCGGTCTGCTCGCCCTGACCACCGGCTGCCCGGTGAAGCTGACGGCGACGCGTGAGGAGTCCTTCCTCGGGCACGCCCACCGCCACCCGACGCTGCTCCGCTACCGCCATCACGCGGACGCCGAGGGCAAGTTGGTGAAGGTGGAGGCGCAGGTCCTGCTCGACGCGGGTGCGTACGCGGACACGTCGTCGGATGCGCTGGCGGCTGCTGTTTCGTTTGCGTGTGGGCCGTATGTGGTGCCGAATGCCTTTATTGAGGGCTGGGCTGTGCGCACCAATAATCCGCCGTCCGGGCATGTCCGGGGCGAGGGCGCCATGCAGGTGTGCGCGGCGTACGAAGCCCAGATGGACAAGATCGCGAAGAAGTTGGGCATCGATCCGGCCGAGGTGCGGCTGCGCAACGCGATGGCGACGGGTGACATCCTGCCCACCGGTCAGACCGTGACGTGCCCGGCGCCCGTCGCCGAACTCCTCGCCGCCGTACGGGACTTCCCGCTTCCCGAGCTGCCGAAGGACACGCCCGAGGACGAGTGGCTGCTGCCTGGCGGCCCTGAGGGGGCGGGGGATCCTGCGGCGGTGCGGCGGGGTGTCGGCTATGGCCTCGGGATGGTTCAACTCCTGGGCGCCGAGGGCGCGGACGAGGTTTCCACGGCCACGGTGAAGGTCCAGGACGGTGTCGCCACGGTGATCTGTGCGGCGGTCGAGACGGGGCAGGGTTTTACGACTCTGGCTCGTCAGATCGTTCAGGAGACGCTGGGGATCGATGACGTGCGGGTCGCTCCGGTGGATACGGATCAGCCGCCTGCTGGGCCGAGTTGCCATGGGCGCCACACGTGGGTTTCGGGTGGTGCGGTGGAGCGTGCGGCGAAGATGGTGCGTACGCAGTTGCTGCAGCCTCTTGCCCATAAGTTCGGTATGTCCACCGAGCTGCTGCAGATCACCGACGGCAAGATCACGTCGTATGACGGGGTGTTGTCGACGACGGTGACGGAGGCGATGGACGGCAAGGAGTTGTGGGCCACGGCGCAGTGCCGGCCGCATCCGACGGAGCCGTTGGATGCTGCCGGTCAGGGTGACGCCTTTGTGGGGATGGCGTTCTGTGCGATCCGTGCGGTGGTCGATGTCGATGTCGAGATCGGTTCGGTACGGGTGGTGGAGCTGGCGGTGGCTCAGGATGTCGGGCGCATCCTGAATCCGGCTCAGTTGAAGACGCGTATTGAGGCGGGGGTTACGCAGGGGGTGGGGGCGGCGTTGACGGAGAACTTGCGGACGCCGCGGGGGCTTGTGCGGCATCCGGATTTGACGGGCTATGCGCTTCCGACTGCCTTGGACATTCCTGACATTCGCATCGTGAAGTTGGTGGAGGAGCGGGACGTCGTTGCTCCCTTCGGGGCGAAGGCGGCCAGTGCGGTGCCGGTTGTCGCGTCGCCGGCGGCGGTTGCTTCTGCGGTGCGGGCGGCTACGGGGCGGCCGGTCAATCGGTTGCCGATTCGGCCGCAGGCGGCGGTGGCTACGTGATGTTGCCTTCTCCGTCTCCTTCTCCGTCTCCGTCTCCTTCTCCGTCTCCGTCTGCTTCTCCGTCTCCTTCTCCGTCTCCGTCTGCTTCTCCGTCTCCTTCGGCTTTGGCGGGCGGTGTCGTCGTCATTACCGGGATCATGGCGTCCGGTAAGTCCACGGTGGCGCAGGCGTTGGCTGAGCGGTTGCCGCGGGCGGCGCATGTGCGGGGGGATGTTTTCCGCCGGATGATCGTGTCGGGTGGTCAGGAGTATGAGCCCGGTGCGTCGGGGGAGGCTGAGGCTCAGCTTCGGCTGCGGTATCGGTTGTCGGCTTCGACCGCGGATGCGTATGCGGGTGCGGGGTTCGTCGCGGTTGTCCAGGACGTCATTCTGGGCGAGGAGTTGAAGGCGTACGTGGAGTTGTTGCGTACGCGGCCTGTGTACGTTGTCGTGCTCGCTCCGAGGCCTGAGGTGGTGGCCGCGCGGGAGGCCGGGCGTGGGAAGACGGGGTACGGGGCGTGGACGGTTGAGGATCTGGATGCGGGGCTGCGGGGTGGGACCCCGCGGGTCGGGTTGTGGCTGGACAGCTCTGATCTGACGGTTGATGAGACGGTGGACGCGGTTCTGGCGGGGCTTGAGAGGGCTCGGCTCTGACCAGCCTTTGCTGGGCCGGTGGTGGTGTTCTTGCCGGGGCCGCCCGGTTGTCCCGAGGTTGGCGGTTCCGGGCCGGGTGTAAAGGGCGCTCCTTCGTCGCGTCGGCTGCGCCGATTCCGCTTCGCTTCACCCTTGACACCCGTCCCTCCACCGCGAGAAGCGAATTGACCGGGCGGCCACGAAGCGGGGCTCACGGGGACGGGTGCGTGGGGCGTCCGGCTTGTCTGCCGGGTGCCGACTAGTTCGTAGCAGGCGCCGGGCGGTGGAAAGGGTGCGCAGCCGGTTCGGGGATGGGTGCCGGTCTCGTCAAGCGTCTGGCGGCCGGATCTTCCGGGGTGGCCGTCATGCGTCGCGGTGGGGGTGGGGGACCTACTTTGGGAAAGTTGTGTTCTGGCACAAGGGGGGCGCACGTGTTGTGTAACGCGCGCCCGGGGGAAAGTCCGTTGCGGGGTGGGGGATGGGCGGCGGAGAGTGAGGGGCGTGAGTACCCCCATTGCGCTGCCGGCGGGGCTGACTGTGCGGTCGGCCACGTATGACGATGCCGTGAACGTGTGCGCTCTGCTCAATGAGATCGATCTGTTGGAGATCGGGCGTGCTGAGACTGAACTGGTTGATATTCAGGCCGATTTGAAGCATCCGGACACTGATCTGAAGCGGGACTCGTGGGTGGTGTTCGACGGGGAGCGTCTGGTCGCGTACGGGCTGATGTGGGATGAGTCCGGTGGTGAGCGGGTTGATGTCGATCACTATTCGTTGCCCGATCATCCGCAAGGTGCCCTGTATCTGCTCGATCTGATGCAGGCGCGGGCCGTTGAGCAGGCCGCTGCCAATGGGGCGGCGCAGGCCGTGGTCCATATGACTCTCAGCGTCAACCCGACTTTGGACCTGCAGGCCTTGCGTGGACGGGGCTGGCGCGTGGTCCGGCGTTACCACGTGATGGATCGGCCTCTGTCCGTCTCGGCCGATCGGCCGGTGACGCCGCCGCCCGGTGTCACGTTGCGGCCCTGCCTGACTGAAGCGGACCGGCGCCGTGCACACGCACTGGTCCAGGAGTCCTTCGCCGAGCACTTCGACTTCCAGCCGAGGACGTATGCGCAGTGGCTGGACGACCTTGACGCCGAGCGGGTCGACTGGGCGTTGATCTGGATCGCCCATGTGGAGGGGCTGGGGGACGCGGCGGTCATGCGTACGCACAATGACCGGGCGTCGATGGCCTGGATCGGTCATCTCGGTGTTCTGCGCGAGGCCCGGGGGTGTGGGCTTGGCAGCTTGCTGCTGCGTCACGCCTTTGGGTACTACGCCGCGTTGGGGCGTGAGCGGATCGGTCTCGGTGTGGACACCGACAACAGCAGCGGGGCGCTCGCCCTGTACGAGCGGCATGGCATGCGGCTTGACTTCGCCGCCGATACTTGGGAGTTGGTTTGTTCGGTTTGACGGCAGCACGTCACGCCCGGCGTCTTCCTTCGGGCGTGACGTGCTGCCTGCCTAGGGCTGGTTGCTTGCTACTTGCCGAAGTACGCGTCGTAGATCGACAGCGTTGACTTGTTGCCCTGCTTGTCCGTGAGGTTCGCGCGGAGCGAGATGGACTTTCCTGCGGCCGGGTTCTTGACGGTGATCTCTCCTTCTGTGACCGGGGTCGTCTTCTTCCATGTCCGGCCTGCGTCGTAAGAGGCGTACACCGTGAGGGACTTGAGGTTCCCCGGGGCTGCGGCCGGACCCTGTACCTTCACCGGGATCGACTGCCTCGCGCCCGCCGGGGCCGTGCTCGCCAGGCTCAGCTTCGGGGTGAAGCGGACCGTGGATGCCGGGAGTTGTGCGTTCTCTGCCCGTGCGGAGCGGAACGTCCAGCTCGCGTCCACGCGTGATGTCACCCGCGACAGCTTCGTGCTGCGCTTCATGGACGTCGTCAGCTTGTATTCCGCCTCACCGGCGGGGACCTTGAAGGGCCTGCTGCCGGTCACCGGATCCTCGTTCTCGGCGATCTTCGTGCCGTTGCGGTACAGCGTCGACTTCCCCGCCGAGTAGGGGGTCCAGCCCGAGCGGCCCGTGCCGTCCGCGACCAGGGGGATGTCGGCGCCCAGTTCGTCGCCCTTGCGGGAGATGCCCTTGTCGACGTTGAGAGCGGGGCCGAAGACGCCGGTGTTGAAGGTCTCCTGGTAGGTCTTGCCCGCCTTGAAGGTCTTCGGCGGGCGAAGCCTCCAGAGGCCTTCCCACGTCGGGTTGCCGTCCTCGTCCTTCTCGCCGTACTGCTCGAAGTCGATGGCCCACTTCGTCGCTCCGAGCGCGGACAGGTGCAGCGTCCTGGTGCGCGGCAGCTTCTGCTCCGGCAAGTCCTGCACGGTGCCGTGCGACCCCGGGACGTAGCCGAAGGGGGACAGCGAACCCTTCCGGCCGGGGGACGACGCGCCCATGCCGACCTTCACCGTGGCGAAGTCGGCGGGCGTGAGGCGCTTGGTGTAGCCGGTCGCCAGCTTCTTGACCTTGCCGCCGAGGAACATCTCGTACTGAGTGTCCGCGCCCTTCGTCCACGTCCCGAGCCACTGCTGGCTGAGGCCGTCCGGGACCTCAGGGCCGAGGTGCGCGGTGCGCAGGCTCTTGAAGGAATCGGTCTCGGGGGCCAAACCGTAGCCCTCGTACCAATAGCGGGTTCTGACGGAGATCTGCTTGGCGCCGGGGACCGCGAGCTTGATGTCGACCGGCTTCGCCTTGCGGGCGTCCAGCGTCACCGTCATGTCCTTGTCGACGGTCAGCTTCGGCCGGACCAGCCAGTCCGTGCCCTTGGCGGTGTTGTCCGGGTCGACGAAGACCGACCAGTCCAGGAGGTAACTGCCGTTCGCCACACGCACCTTGGCCGTCCCGGACTTGTTGTACGGGGAGAGGCTCAAGCCCTTGTCGCCTCCGGTGATGCCCGCGAACAGCGTCCCGTAGTGCGGCGCGGGCTTCCCGTCGCGGCCGATCGTCTTGATCGTCACTTCGTGCCGCTCGATCTCACGGTCGACCACGGCCGCCGTGCGGACTGTCTGGCCCGCGCCGGTCGCCACGACGTACGCCGAGTACGTCCCGTCGGCCGTGCCGCCGAGCTTCGTGTCTGCGGTCAGGTCGACCGCCGCCGTGCCGCCCGCGGGGACCTTCACGGTCTTCGCGCCCAGCTTGAAGAAGCCGGTCGGTGCCGGGTCGCCCTTGGGGTTCGTGGTCTGCACGGTGAGGTCCAGGGTGATGGCCTCGCTGCCCAGGTTCCTGTACGTCACCTTCTTGGTGACCGGTTTGTCGTCGGTGTGCGGCCACTGCTGGGTGCCGTAGTTGAGGGACCCGGGCTTGGCGACGATGGTTTGCTTCATGGCCCTGTCGACGGCTATGCGTCCCGAACCCTGCTGGTACGGCGTGTACTTGTGGCCGCCGTCCTTTGTGGATGCGGTGAGTGCGCCCTTCAGTTCGGCGTGCTTCCAGTTCGGGTGCTGCTGCTTCAGCAGGGCGGCCGCCCCTGCCACGTGCGGGGTTGCCATCGACGTACCGGAGATCGTCAGATAGCCGTCGGGCTTCTGGCCGACCTCCTGGTCGATGATGCTGCCGGGGGCGGCGGCCGCGGTGATGTCCACGCCGGGGGCCGTCACGTCGGGCTTGATGGCGCCGTCGCCGACGCGCGGGCCCTGGCTGGAGAAGTCCGCCAGCTTGCCGTTGTCGTCGACCGCGCCGACGGTGAGGGCCGCGTCCGCGCTGGCGGGCGAGCCGACGCTGCGGGGATACCCGTCGTTGCCCGCAGCGATCGCGAAGAGGATGCCCTTGTCCTTGGAGAGCTTGTTCACGGTGGCTTCCAGCGGGTCGACACCGGCCTCGTCGTCGCCGCCGAGGCTGAGGTTGACGATGTCGGCGCCCTGGGCTGCCGCCCACTCCATGCCCGCGATGACCTCGGAGTCCGAGCCGGCGCCGGTGTCGTCGAGGACCTTGCCGTTGAGGAGCTTGGCACCGGGCGCCACGCCCTTGAGCTTGCCGCCGGACTTGGCGCCCGTGCCCGCGGCGGTGGACGCGACGTGTGTGCCGTGGCCGATGCGGTCCTTGGTGTCGGGCGAGGTCGTGAAGTTCTTCTTGGCGGCCACCTGGCCCTTGAGGTCCGGGTGGGTTGCGTCGACGCCGGTGTCCAGGACGGCGATCTTGACGCCCTTGCCGTCGAAGCCGGCCTCCCACGCCTTGGGGGCGCCGATCTGCGGCACGCTCTTGTCGAGGCTCGCCCTGCGGGTGCCGTCCAGCCAGATCCGCTCGATGCCGGACGCGGTGGAGGTGGTGGAGGCGCCCCGCTTGGCGGTGAGGGCCTTCCACAGGTCGGCCGCGTCCTGCTTCGGGGTCGTGATGGCGTCGGCGTTCAGGGTTTTCAGGGTCCGGCGTACGGTCGTGTCACCGGCGGCCCGCAGATCGGACCGGGGCCCGGCGGCGGCGCCCGTGTAGTCGACGATCAGCTTGAGCCCCTTCTGCTGGGCCCTGCGGTTGTCCTTCTTGCTCAACTCGGTGATGTCGAAAAGGCGTTGGTCGAGCTTCCCGGTGGTGATCAGACGCTGCGCGTCGGCCGGGATCACCAGCGTGTGGCCCGTCGGCGTACGAAGCGTCCGTACGGGCATGCGCTCGCGTCCCGCGGCCGGTTCGATCGCGGTGACGCGGCGCTTGGCGTCGACGGCCACGCGGTCGCCGGTGATGAGGGTGATGCGGTGCCTGGCGGTGGCGGGTGTGCCTGCCTCGCCCTGTGCTGCCGTTGCTGTTGCCGCACGCTCGCGGTCGCGATCCGCCTTCGCCGATGCCGGGCCGGTCATGCCCGCGGCGAGGGCCACGGCGGTGGCCGCGGCCATGGCGGCCGTGCACGCTCTCTTCGCGTGAATACGCAATTCTCCCCCTGGAGTCGAGGTGCCCATTGGTGTGGCAGAACTGTCTCCGGAGTATGTGGAGGAATACGAGGGCCAGCTCAACTTCGTTACTGGAACGAGTAGTTGGAGTTACATGTTCGTGTGGTTCCCATGAGAAATTGAGAGATGCTTCACGGGAACCCGGCACAATGAACGCAATGAAAAAGAGGTGACCCCAAAGGGGGTCACCTCTTCATTCAGAGGCCGTGGCGGGAATCGAACCCACGTAACTCGCTTTGCAGGCGAGTCCCTAAACCACTCGGGCACACGGCCAAGTCGCTGCCTTGACCCCTTGAACGTAGCCGTGGCCGTCGGCGCTGCTCAACGGATCAGCTACGGCTGCAATGGGACTGCCATATGGCGTTCATGAATGGGGGCTGGGCGGGGTGGTTCCGATTTCCGCCCAGATTGTCTTGCAGGGGGCCGGGCGTAGATCCGTACCCCACCGGTCGGACAGCGCTGCGACCAGGAGCAGCCCTCTGCCCGACTCGGCCTCCGGGGAGGGTGGTTGGGGTTCGGCCGGTGGGTGGCGGTCCGCTCGTGCGTCGGTCACCTCGATACGGAGCGTGGCCGTCTCGGTGAGCGTGAGTGCCAGTCGGAAGCTTCTGCCGGGTACGTGGCCGTGCAGTTCGGCGTTGCTCGCCAGCTCGGCGACGATCTGCTCCGCCGTCTCGAACGGCAGGCCCCATGCGCGGAGTTGCTCGCCCGCCAGCAGCCGTGCCAGGCGGGCGCCTCTGCGCGTGGCGGAGAGCAGGATCGTGAACTGGCGTACGGGGGTCTGGGTCGTCCGGGTCCGGACGGATTCCTGATTCACGTCACTCAGCGTGGCCGTGTGTGCGTACCGTGAATAGCGGTGCGGGCTGTGCGTACCGCGTTTGTCCGGTGCTTGTCCCGGGTTGTCCCGGCTGTCCCGGGTGACGTCTGGGTACGAGTGCGCGTTGGGCTTGGACGGCACGTCGGAGGTGGGCGCGGTGGACGTTGGGCGTGGTGGCGTGGAGCGTAACGACGGGGCGGATGAGCCTGGTTGGGACGTCGACCCTGAGGACGAGATCAGTGCGGTGGTCGAGATGGCGGGTCACCATCTGAAGCTGCGGAGGGAGGCTGCGGGTCTTCGGGTGGCCGAGTTCGGGGAGGCCATCGGGTACGGGGAGGACCTGATCCGGAAGATCGAGCGCGGGGCGCGGATTCCTCGTCCCGAGTATCTGGACAAGGTGGACGAGGTGTTGGGGGCGGGTGGGCTTGTCTCCGCGATGAAGAAGGAGATGCGGGAGGCCCGGTACCCGAAGAAGGTGCGGGACCTGGCGAAGCTGGAGGCGCAGGCGGTCGAGATCGGGTTGTACAGCAACCACAACATCCATGGGCTGCTGCAAACGGAGGAGCACATGCGGGCGCTGTTCGAGATGCGGCAGCCTGCCTTCTCGCAAGATGAATTGGAGCGAGGAGTGGCCGCGCGCATGGGCAGGCAGGCGATCTTCGAGCGTTCGCCCGCGCCGTCCCTCCACTTCGTCCAGGAAGAGGCGACGCTGCGACGCACCATCGGAGGGAGAATGGTGCTGCGGCGACAGCTTGAACACCTTGCGGAAGTAGCCCAGTTGCGGAGTGTCACCTTCCAGGTGATGCCGCTCGACTGTGAGAGCCATGCCGGAATGGGAGGCCTGATCGAAGTGTTGAAATTCCGTGACGGCACAGCGGTCGGGCGGTCCGAGGGGGCGTTCGGCAGCCACCCTGTCACCGACCCGAAGCAGCTCAGGATCCTTGAGTTGCGCTATGGGATGATCCGGGCTCAGGCTCTCAGGCCACGGGAGTCGCTGGCCTTCATCGAGCAAGTGCTGGGGGAGACATGATCCGCAAGGCTTCTGCCGGGGACGCCTCGGGGCTGGAGTGGCGTAAGAGCAGCTTCAGCAGCAGCAGTGAGACGGACGACTGCGTAGAGGTAGCCACCACCCCCACCGCCATCCACCTCCGCGACTCCAAGAACCCCCAGGGCCCCCAACTCGCCTTCGCCCCAGCCGCATGGGCCGACTTCGTGACGTACGCATCCGGGAGCTGAGCGCGGAGGCGTAAGACCAACGGACCAGTAGGGCAGCGACTCCAGACAGGGGTCAACGGTAGCTATGGCCCTTACGCTGGCCAGCATGACCGCTCTGGAACACGGTGACACCGATGTCACTCCCGACGCGCCGATATCGCCGCCCGAGGGGTCCGAGGGCGGAGGGGTGCTGCGCAAGCCCTATCGCGCGCTCAGCTTCGGCATCGTCTCCGTCGTTCTGCTCATCGCCTTCGAGGCGACCGCCGTCGGGACCGCCATGCCGGTCGCCGCCCGTGAGTTGGACGGGGTGTCGCTGTATGCCTTCGCCTTCTCCGCCTACTTCACCACCAGTCTCTTCGGCATGGTGCTTGCCGGGCAGTGGGCCGATCGGCGTGGGCCGCTCGGGCCGCTTGCCGGCGGGATCGCCGCCTTCGCCGCGGGGCTGCTGCTCGCCGGGACCGCCGGGGCCATGTGGATGTTCATCCTCGGGCGGGCCGTGCAGGGGCTTGGGGGTGGGCTCGTCATTGTTGCGCTGTATGTCGTTGTGAGTCGGGCCTATCCGGAGCATCTGCGGGCGTCCATCCTCGCTGCGTTCGCGGCCAGTTGGGTCGTGCCGTCCGTCGTCGGGCCGCTGGTCTCCGGGACCGTCACCGAGCACCTGGGGTGGCGCTGGGTCTTCGTCGGGATCCCTGTGCTCGTCGTCGGGCCGCTCGCGCTCGCGCTGCCCGCCATCCGGCGCACCGCCTCCGGGCCCGTCGACCCCACCGCCCCCGTAGAGGCCTTCGACCGGCGGCGCATCCGGCTCGCCCTGGGGATCTCGCTGGGGGCGGGGCTTCTTCAGTACGCGGGTCAGGATCTGCGCTGGCTGTCGCTGCTCCCTGCGGCGGTCGGTGCCGCCGTACTCGTCCCGGCCGTGCTCGGGCTGCTGCCCCGCGGGACCTACCGGGCCGTGCGCGGGCTGCCCTCCGTCGTGCTGCTGCGTGGCATCGCCGCGGGGTCCTTCATCGCCGCCGAGTCCTTCGTGCCGCTGATGCTGGTCACCGAGCGGGGGCTCAGCCCGACCATGGCCGGGCTCTCGCTGGCGGTGGGCGGTGCCACCTGGGCGCTCGGGTCGTACGTACAGTCGCGGCCGCGTATGGAGCCGCACCGGAGCAAGCTGATGGTGGTGGGGATGGTGCTTGTCGCCTCCGCCATCGTCGCCGCGCCCAGCGTGCTGATCCATGCCGTGCCCGTGTGGATCGTCGCCGTCGCCTGGGCCTTCGGCTGCTTCGGCATGGGCATGGTCATCGCATCGACCAGCGTGCTGCTGCTCAGGCTCTCGGCGCCGCAGGACGCGGGCGCCAACTCCGCCGCCCTGCAGATCTCCGACGGCCTCTCCAACGCCCTGCTGCTCGCCGCCGGAGGGGCCGCCTTCGCCGCGCTCGGCGGCGGAATGGTGGGCGCGGGGCACGGCGTGGGCGAGGCGGGCGGGTCCCATCCGGCGGCCTTCGTCGCCGTCTTCCTGCCGATGGCGGCAGTCGCCCTGGTGGGGGCGTGGGTGGGGACGCGGCTGCGGGAGTGATCGGCCTAAGTGGTACCACTATGACCCCATCGGCAGTACCATTCCGGTATGGCTATGAACCTTCGTCTGCGCGACGACCAGCAGGAGGCGCTCAAGCTGCGTGCCGAGGAGGAGGGGCGCAGCATGCACGCCATAGTGCTTCAGGCGATCGACCGCTATCTGGAGCAGGAGGCGGACCGCGCGACTGTCCGCCGCCTGGGGGCCAAGTACGCGGCGGGCCACGCCGACCTGCTGCGGAGGCTGGGGGAGTAGATGAAGTACCTCACGGTTCAGGAGGTCCTGGACCTGGCGGAGTTCGCCTGCGGGGAGCAGGAGATCGCCGTACGTGATCTGGGGCTGCTCAGCTCGGCCGTCCACCGTCCCCAGTCACAGATGTTCGGCATCGAGGCGTACACGGACCTCTTCGAGAAGGCCGCCGCGCTGCTCCAGTCGCTTGCTGTGCACCGCCCCTTGGTCGACGGCAACAAGCGGATGGCGTGGATGAGTACCGTCGTGTTCCTGGACTTCAACGGCGCTGACATGGTCGACGTGGACCAGGACGAGACGTACAAGCTGGTCATCGAGGTGGCCAGTGGCGGCCTGGACGACGTGGGGCTGATCTCCCGGCGGCTGCGAGGGCTGCACGAGGCCATGTGACCCCTGTCGCACCCGGGGCTGACGCGATGCCGTCAACCCCGGGAAGCGGCAGGGGCACCGGTAGGGTGGCCCGGTTGTCGTACGTACTTCTCGTACGCGCTTGTCGTCCGTACCCGAGCGTCAAAACCGGAGACCGTGACTACCACCGCCGCCAACTCCGCCTCCCACCACCTCTCCCCGGCCTTCCCCGGCCGCGCCCCCTGGGGCACCGCCAACAAGCTGCGTGCCTGGCAGCAGGGTGCGATGGAGCGGTATCTGCAGGAGCAGCCGCGTGACTTCCTCGCCGTCGCGACGCCCGGCGCCGGCAAGACGACCTTCGCGCTGACGCTCGCCTCCTGGCTGCTTCACCACCATGTCGTGCAGCAGGTCACCGTGGTCGCGCCGACCGAGCACCTGAAGAAGCAGTGGGCGGAGGCCGCGGCCCGCGTAGGGATCAAGCTGGACCCGGAGTACAGCGCGGGCCCGCTCAGCAAGGAGTACCACGGCGTCGCGATCACGTACGCGGGTGTGGGCGTGCGGCCCATGCTGCACCGGAACCGTGCCGAGCAGCGCAAGACCCTCGTCATCCTCGACGAGATCCACCACGCGGGGGACAGCAAATCCTGGGGTGAGGCCTGCCTTGAGGCGTTCGAGCCCGCCACGCGGCGCCTGGCGCTGACCGGTACTCCGTTCAGGTCCGACACCAATCCGATCCCCTTCGTCACGTACGAGGAAGGGAACGACGGCATCCGGCGGTCCTCCGCCGATTACACGTACGGATACGGGAGTGCCCTCGGCGACGGGGTCGTGCGGCCCGTCATCTTCCTCTCCTACTCCGGCAACATGCGGTGGCGGACGAAGGCGGGAGACGAGATCGCCGCGCGGCTCGGCGAGCCGATGACGAAGGACGCGATCTCGCAGGCCTGGCGCACCGCCCTCGACGCGCGCGGTGAGTGGATGCCGAACGTGCTCAAGGCCGCCGACCAGCGGCTCACCGAGGTCAGGAAGGCCATCCCGGACGCGGGCGGGCTCGTGATCGCGTCCGACCAGGACTCCGCGCGTTCCTACGCCAAGCTGATCCGGGAGATCACCGGGACGAAGGCGACGGTCGTCCTCTCCGACGACACGGGCGCCTCGAAGCGGATCGACGACTTCAGTGCCGGGAACGACCGGTGGATGGTCGCGGTCCGGATGGTGTCGGAAGGCGTCGACGTCCCGCGTCTCGCGGTGGGTGTGTATGCCACCACGATCTCCACTCCGCTCTTCTTCGCGCAGGCCGTGGGGCGTTTCGTGCGCTCACGGCGGCGCGGCGAGACGGCGTCCGTCTTCCTGCCCACCGTCCCCGACCTGCTCGGCTTCGCCAATGAGATGGAGGTCGAGCGCGACCACGCGCTCGACAAGCCGAAGAAGGAGGGGGAAGAGGACCCCTACGCCGAGTCCGAGAAGGAGATGGACGAGGCGAACAAGGAGCAGGACGAGGACACGGGGGAGCAGGAGCAGTTCTCCTTCGAGGCGCTCGAGTCCGACGCCGTCTTCGACCGGGTGCTTTTCGACGGCGCCGAATTCGGCATGCAGGCCCACCCTGGGAGCGAGGAGGAGCAGGACTATCTCGGCATCCCCGGCCTCCTCGAACCCGACCAGGTGCAGATGCTGCTCCAGAAGCGGCAGGCCCGGCAGATCGCGCACAGCAAGAAGCGGCCGGACGAGGAGGCGGATCTTCTTGAACTCCCGGCCGAGCGGCGGCCCGTGGTCTCCCACAAGGAGCTGCTCGAACTGCGCAAGCAGCTGAACACGATGGTCGGCGCGTACGTCCATCAGAGCGGCAAGCCGCACGGCGTGATCCACACGGAGCTCCGCCGCACCTGCGGCGGCCCGCCGAGCGCGGAGGCGACGGCGGGACAGCTGCGGCAGCGCATCGCCAAGGTCGGGGAGTGGGCCACGCGGATGCGCTGAGGCCGGCGCGCGGGCCCGCCACGGAAGGGTGTGTTCCGTGTGGAGAGGTGGTGCACACCACACTGCCCGCGCTCCGCGTAATGGGGCAATGAGGGGCGCAGCTCCCATCGCGGTGCCCGGATTCTGGACGGAGTCTTCCGCTGAGCGGGACGGCCTCGCTACTGTCCCCGCAACGTAAACGCCCCGTGGCAGCGCCGCCGCGGAGCGCAGCCGGAGTTCCGACCGGCGGCCTCTGACGCGCGTCGCCCACGGGACCGGCGACGCAACCGCCGCGTAAAGGGGCCGTCGACTCTCACCTAAGGAGTGGGCGTCGTGACCGCGGAGACTTCCCAGACGCTCGACCGAGGACTGCGTGTCCTCAAGCTGTTGGCCGATACCGATCATGGACTCACCGTCACCGAGCTGTCCAACAAGCTCGGTGTGAACCGCACCGTGGTGTACCGGCTGCTCGCCACCCTGGAGCAGCACGCGCTGGTCCGCAGGGACCTGGGTGGCCGGGCCAGGGTGGGCCTCGGGGTGCTCAGGCTGGGCCGCCAGGTGCATCCGCTGGTGCGGGAGGCCGCGCTGCCCGCGTTGCGCTCGCTCGCCGAGGACATAGGTGCCACCGCGCACCTGACGCTGGTGGACGGCACGGAGGCCCTGGCCGTCGCCGTGGTCGAGCCGACCTGGACGGATTACCACGTGGCCTACCGGACGGGCTTCCGGCACCCCCTCGACCGGGGCGCCGCGGGGCGGGCCATCCTCGCCGCCCGGCAGGGGTCGGGCTCCGATCCGGGCTATGCGCTGACCCATGGCGAGCTGGAGGCCGGCGCGAGCGGGGCTGCCGCCCCGCTGGTGGGTGTGACCGGCATAGAGGGGAGCGTCGGCGTCGTCATGCTGGCGGACTCCGTGCCGGAGCGGGTGGGGCCGCGGGTGGTGGACGCGGCCAGGGAGGTGGCGGACGCCTTGCGCTGAGGCCGCGCGGGCGAGCGGGCCCCTCTTGGGCGCCGTCGATCACCGGCTTCGCCGAGTTCGTCCTCAATCGCCGGACGGGCTTGTCTGTTCCTCCGCACGTTAGATTGATCCCCGTGTTCTCCCTCTCCAGCCTCTCGCGCCCCAAGGCCCTCGGCGTCTGCGCCGTCCCCGTGGTCGCCCTGCTCGCCGTCGCGGGCCTGGCGCCGCTGCCGTTCGCCGTGGCCCAGCCGGGGTCGACGGCGAACGTACTCGGGGAGAGCGAGGGCAAGCGGGTCATCACGATCACCGGCGCCCCCACCCGGGAGCCCAAGGGGCAGCTGCGGATGACGACGATCGTCGCCACGGGCCCCGAGACCGACGTCAGCCTCGGCGACGTGGTGGACGGCTGGTTCCGTACGGACCGGTCCGTGATGCCGAAGGACTCGGTCTACCCCACCGGCGACGACGTGAAGGAAGTCGAGAAGCACAACCTCGGCGACATGAAGAAGTCGCAGGACACCGCCACGCGGGCCGCGCTCGCCTATCTCGACGAGAGCGGCGTGGACGGCACGGACAAGGTGGAGGTCGACGTCGACCTCGGCAAGATCGGCGGCCCCAGCGCGGGCCTCTTCCTCTCCCTCGGCATCATCGACCTCATCGACGGCAACGGCAGCGGCGGCGACCTCACCGGTGGCCGCGACATCGCGGGCACCGGCACGATCTCCGCCGACGGCAAGGTCGGCCCGGTCGGCGGTGTCTCGATGAAGACGCAGGCCGCGAGGCGCGACGGCGCCACCGTCTTCCTGGTCCCGAAGGACGAGTGCGCGGACGCGGAGGCGGAGAAGCCGGAGGGGCTTCAGCTGATTCCGGTCACGACGCTTGAGGGCACGATCGAGTCCCTGCGGGCCCTTGATAAGGGCGGGAAAGTTCCGAGCTGTTGACGAGCCAGAGGCCCAACTCGACCATGCGCCAGCCGAGTTGAGTACGCAGTTGGGGTCGGGACTTCCGTAAGGGTGCCGCTCCGTGGAGTTCGGCGGCGCGGGCGTGGTGCATCAGGAGATGGATGTCTGCGTGCATCGCTTGCGGAGCCCTCTCAGTCTGGTCGTCGCGTCGGGAAGACGTGGGTGTGGATGCGTACGAGTTCGGCCTTCGGGTCGTCATCCGCGGGAGCCGATTCGCGGTAGCTCTCGATCAGTTGATGGACCTTCGCGTCCAGCTCGCTCGCCAGCGCCGGGGTGAGTCGCAGGGTGTGGTCACTGATGTCCGCGCTGGACTGCCACTCCTCGGACCACTCATGGCTCGTGCCGACCCAGGTGGAAAGCCCCTCGGCGTGAAAGGCCGCGACGTGCTGCATGTAGAGCGCTGCCGCCCCGCGCACCACCGGGTCCGCGTCGCGGGCGAGCCTGTCGTTGAACACGGTGGTTTCGTGCGCCGCCCGCCACCACCGCTCCCGCCCCTTGCCGTGCTCGGGGGCGTCCTCGACGAAGCCGTGTGCCGCGAGCTGGCGCAGGTGATAGCTGGTCGCGCCGCTCGACTCTCCGAACCTGGCCGCGAGTTGGGAGGCGGTGGCCGGGCCGTCGATGCGCAACGAGCCGAGCAGCCGCATCCGCAAGGGGTGCGCGATGCCCCGCAGGGAGCGGGCGTCGAGCGTACGGACCTTCCGGCCTTCGGGTTGCTCCGTCATGCCGATGAGCGTAGACATGCAAAGACTCCGTTGCAACGGTTTCTCTGCAACGGAGTCTTTGCATGTCTGAATCTGCCTACTCGGGCACCCTGTCCCGCGCGAATGCCTCCCGCAGCGCGTCGGCGATCACCATGTTGACGCAGACGCCTCTGCGTGCAGCCCGCAACTCGGCTTCCTGGAACAGGTCTTCGGGGAGATCTACCGTGATTCTCATGCAGCCCACCGTAGGTCCGGTGCACCCTGACGGGGGAGGCTGAATTCGAGTGTCACTCCTTGACGAACCCCTCCTCGATCAGCCAGTCCTTCGCCACCTCATGCGGATCCTGCCCATCCACATCCACCTTGGAGTTCAGGTCCCGCGCCACCGTGTTGTTCAGCTTCTTCGTGATGGGCGCCAGGACCTCCGCGATCTCGGGGTGTTCCTTCAGCGCCTTGCTGTTGATCTCCGGTGCCGCGTTGTAGTTGGGGAAGAAGTGCTTGTCGTCCTCCATCGGCGTCAGGTTCATCGCCTTGATGCGGCCGTCGGTGGTGAAGACCTCGCCGTACGTGCACGTCCCCTTGGCGGCCTGGGTGTAGATGATCCCGGTGTCCATCTTGGTGATGTTGGAGTTCGGGATGCTCATCCCGTACGCCTTCTGCATGCCCGGCAGACCGTCCTCGCGCGAGGCGAACTCGCTCTCCACGCACAGCGTGACCGCCTTCGGGTCCGACTCGGCGAGGTCGGCCACGTCGGACAGGGTCTTCGTCTTGTACTTGGCCCTGTTCTTCTGGTTCATGGCCAGGGCGTAGGTGTTGTTCAGCGTGGACGGCGCCAGCCAGGTGATGCCGTTCTTCAGGTCCGCGTCGCGCACCGCCTGCCACTGCTGCTGCGGGTCGTCGATCGGCTCGGAGTTGCCCTGGTACGTGATCCAAGCGGTGCCCGTGTACTCGTACATGCCGTCCGCGTCACCGTTCTTGATGGCCTCCCGGGCACCGATCGAGCCCTGGATGCCCGTCCGGTCGAGGACATCCGCGCCGGCCGCCTCGAAGGCGATGCCCATGATCGCGCCGAGGATCAGCTGCTCCGTGAACTCCTTGGAGGTGACGGTGAGATCGGCGCCCTTCAGGGGGAGCCCCTTGCCGATCGTGCCCGGCTTGACGTCGTCCACCATGGGGCTGCCGCTGGTGAGCCCGCAGCTGACCAGCAGGGCCCCGCCCAGCATGCCGATCGCCGCCGTACGCAACGTAACCCTCATGACCCCGCCTCAAGACCGCGCGGACGAAGCACCAGTTCGGCCAGGGACGCCAGCCAGTCCACCAGCAGCGCGAGCGAGATCGTCAGGATCGAGCCGAGCACGAGCACCGGCATCCGCTGCGTGGTGATGCCGGTGGTGATCAGGTCGCCGAGACCGCCGCCACCGCCGAACGTGGCGAGTGTCGCCGTGCCGACGTTCAGGACCAGCGCGGTGCGCACACCCGCGAGGATCAGCGGTACGGCCAGCGGGAGTTCGACCTTGCCGAGGACGCCCCACGCCGACATGCCGATGCCGCGCGCGGCCTCCATCAAGGTCGGGTCATTGGCGTTCAGGCCCGCGATCGTGTTGGACAGGACCGGAAGCACGGCGTAGATGATGATGCCGATCAGGGCGGCCTTCTCGCCGATGCCGATCCAGATCACCAGGAGGGCCAGGAGACCGATCGCCGGGGTCGCCTGGCCGACGTTGGCGACGGCCATGGCGACGGGCGCCGCCTTGCGCAGCTTCTTGCGGGTCAGCAGGATGCCCAGCGGGATCGCGATGATCAGCACGAAGAAGGTGGAGATCGCCGTCAGTTGGATGTGCTGGCGGAGTCTGAGCCAGACATTGCCGTCAGCCAGGGCGTTCGTGGCGATCGAGTCGAGCTCGGCCTGCTCGAACCACCACCAGGTGAGGAGCAGGATCACCGCGATCACCGCAGGGAGAAAGGTGAGCTTCTGCCAGCCGATCCGCCGCGCCTTGCCCGTGTCCGACGGGGGCGCCGGCTCCGGCTCGCCCTCTCCGGAGTCGCGGAAGGGGTGGCCCTTGACGTCGTGCTCGCCCTCGGGCCGGTCATCGTCGGCGCCGTTGCCGTTGCCGTTGCCGTTGCCGGGGGACGGCATGTGCTCGGGGATCCGGGGGTTGCTCCCGGGGATGCCGCTCACGCCTTCGTCTCCCCTCCGTCGCCCTCCTGCTCGTGGTGGGTCAACAGGGCGCGCTGTTCCTCCAGTTCGTGCTGGTGCTCCACGGCGTCGAGCCGGTCGGCCTCCAGCATTTCGTGGACGGAGTTCATCAGGGTCTCCATGTCCACCACACCCGTGTACTCGCCGCGCCGCCCGGTGACCGCGACCCGCCCCGCGTTGTCCGTGAGCACCGCTTCCAGCGCGTCGCGCAGGGTGGCGTCACGGGTGACGGTGTCGTGCACGAGGGTGCCCGCGCGGGCCAGCGAGCCCTTGGCCCGCATCAGGTCGCCGCGCCGCAGCCACTTGTAGGGGCGGCGGCGCGTGTCGAGCATCAGCACTTCGGTGGGGGCCCGGGCCCGCAGCATGTGCTAGATAGTAAGCAGCGGGGCGTAGGACGGCCACGTCGCGAAGTCCGCGATCTCCACATCGCGTACGCGGGTGAGGTTGAGCCGCTTCAAAGCCGCGCCCGCGCCCACGAAGCCCGACACGAAGTCGTCGGCGGGGTTGGTGAGGATGGCCTCCGGGGTGTCGAACTGCGCGATGTGCGAGCGCTCCCGCAGAACCGCGATGCGGTCGCCCAGTTTGATCGCCTCGTCGAAGTCGTGCGTGACGAAGACGATCGTCTTGTGCAGCTCGTGCTGGAGCCGGATCAGCTCGTCCTGGAGGTGGTCGCGGGTGATCGGGTCGACGGCGCCGAACGGCTCGTCCATCAGCAGCACCGGCGGATCGGCCGCCAACGCCCTTGCCACACCCACACGTTGCTGCTGACCACCGGAGAGCTGGCGCGGATAGCGGTGGTGGAACTCGGCGGGGTCGAGCCCGACCAGGTCGAGCATCTCCTCGATCCGGTCCTTGATCCGCGACTTCCCCCAGCCGATCATCTTCGGTACGAGCGCGATGTTCTGAGCCACCGTCATGTGCGGGAAGAGCCCGGACGACTGGATCGCGTACCCGACCTTGCGGCGCAGCTTCACCGGGTCGATGTCGGTGACGTCCTCGCCGTTGATGCGGATACGGCCGCTGGTCGGCTCGATGAGCCGGTTGATCATCTTCAGCGTGGTCGACTTACCGCAGCCCGACGGGCCGACGAAGATGACGATCTCGCCGGCCTTGATCTCCATGCTCACGCTGTCCACGGCGGGGTCGCTGCTGCCCGGATAGCGCTTGGTGAGGTTCTCCAACTCGATCGTCGCGCCGGTCGTGGCGGCCGGGGCCGCGGTGTCCTCGGCGGTCGCGGTGGTGTCAGACACGGATACCCCTCGGGATCGTCAGCCGGCCGATCAGGACGTACGCGGCATCGAAGAGCAGCGCCAGGACGATGATCCCGAGCGTGCCCGCGAGCACCTGGTTGAGCGCGTTCTTGCTGCCGAGCGAGCCGATGCCGCGGAAGATCTCATTGCCGAGGCCGGGGCCCGACGCGTACGCGGCGATGGCGGCGATGCCCATCAGCATCTGCGTCGACACACGGATGCCGGTGAGGATCGGCGGCCAGGCGAGCGGCAGTTCCACCCGCACCAGGCGGGTGATCCGCGACATCCCGATGCCCTTCGCGGCATCGACGAGGGAGGGGTCGACACCGCGCAGGCCGACGATGGAGTTCCGCACGATCGGAAGCAGCCCGTACAGGGTCAGCGCGATGACGGTCGGCGCGACACCGAGCCCGACGATCGGGATCAGCAGACCGATCATGGCGAGCGACGGGACGGTCAGAATGGTGGAGGTGGCGGTCGTGGCCAGATTGCCCGCCCACTCGCTGCGGTACGTGACGATGCCGATCAGTACGCCGATGACGGTCGCCACGACCATGCACTGGAACACCGCGCTCGCGTGCTGGTACGCGTCCGTCAGCAATTGCTGGTGGCGGTTGCTGACGTACTCCCAGAAGTTCACTGAACTGCTCACCTCACCCAGGCGCGGTTCAGACGGCACCGGGAGGCTCCCGGCGCCCGCGTGCTGCGTACGACGCTCGCTGTTCGATCCCTACCTACCCGCGTCAGGCATCACCTGACGCCTGTTCGACCAGCGGGATGATCCGCAGCGGAACAGGGTTTTCCATGACGATCGCCGTGGAAGCCCGGACGATGCCATCAAAACCCACCACCCGGTCGATCACACGTTGGAGATCCGCGTTCGACCGGGCGACGAGGCGGCACAGCATGTCGCCGTGCCCGGTGATGGTGTGCAGCTCAAGCACCTCCGCGACGGTCGCCAAATGCGCCCGTACATCCGCCCCCTGACCCTGTTTGATCTCCAGCGTGGCGAAGGCCGTGACGGGGTAGCCGAGGGCCGCCGGATCGACGTCCGGGCCGAAGCCGCGGATGACTCCGTTCGACTGAAGGCGGTCCATCCGGGCCTGTACGGTGCCGCGCGCGACGCCGAGCCGCCGGGACGCCTCAAGGACGCCGATACGGGGCTCGCGGGCGAGCAGCACGATGAGCCTGCCGTCCAGATGATCGATCGCCATGGTCGCCTCTGTCTCCCCTGCGGTGGTGGTCATCATGTACAGATAGCCCCGCCATACTGGCCTGCAGCTGGTCAGATTGCCCAGCAAAAACACGAACTATTGCGCACCTTGCGATACGGCGGGAGCCTGCGGATATGGCAGCTACCGCGAACACCCAGCCCACGTCGGCCACCTCTGGCACCCCCAACACCGCGCGCGAGGCAGATCCCTTCCCGGTCAAGGGAATGGACGCGGTCGTCTTCGCCGTGGGCAACGCCAAGCAGGCGGCCCACTACTACTCGACGGCCTTCGGCATGAAACTCGTGGCGTACTCCGGCCCGGAGACGGGCAGCCGCGAGACCGCTTCGTACGTGCTCAGTAACGGCGCCGCCCGGTTCGTCCTCACCTCCGTCATCAAGGCGTCGACGGACTGGGGCCACTTCCTGGAGAGCCATGTCGCCGAGCACGGCGATGGCGTCGTCGACCTCGCCATCGAGGTGCCGGACGCTCGGGCGGCGTACGCGTACGCCGTCGAGCACGGGGCGCGCGGGATCACCGAGCCGTACGAGCTCAAGGACGAGAACGGCACGGTGGTGCTCGCCGCCATCGCGACGTACGGCAAGACCCGCCACACGCTGGTGGAGCGCACCGGCTACGACGGCCCCTATCTGCCCGGCTTCTCGCCCGCATCGCCGATCGTCGAGCCGCCGGCCAAGCGGACCTTCCAGGCGATCGACCACTGCGTCGGCAACGTCGAACTCGGCAAGATGAACGAGTGGGTCGCCTTCTACAACAAGGTCATGGGCTTCACGAACATGAAGGAGTTCGTGGGCGACGACATCGCGACGGAGTACAGCGCGCTGATGTCAAAGGTGGTCGCGGACGGCACCCTGAAGGTGAAGTTCCCGATCAACGAACCGGCCATCGCCAAGAAGAAGTCCCAGATCGACGAGTACCTGGAGTTCTACGGCGGCGCGGGCGTCCAGCACATCGCGCTCGCCACGAACGACATCGTGGAGACGGTACGCACCATGCGCGCGGCCGGGGTCCAGTTCCTGGACACCCCGGACTCCTACTACGACACCCTCGGCGAGTGGGCGGGCGAGACCCGCGTCCCCGTGGAAACCCTCCGCGAGCTGAAGATCCTGGTCGACCGCGACGAGGACGGCTACTTGCTGCAGATCTTCACCAAGCCGGTCCAGGACCGCCCGACGGTCTTCTTCGAGATGATCGAACGCCACGGCTCGATGGGCTTCGGCAAGGGCAACTTCAAGGCCCTGTTCGAGGCGATCGAGCGGGAGCAGGAGAAGCGGGGCAATCTGTAGCGGTACGGATCACCCTCCGGGCGCGGCGAGCGGGGTACCGGCCCCGCCGCTGCGCTTCCCGCTGCCCGGGGGTGGGCCTGCTCCCGCCCGTGCCGGCGGTGGCTCGCGGTGTCCCCGTGGTCCCGGCGCTTCGCGCGGGATCTCCCACCCGCCCGCCCGTTTGCCGGTGGGCGGGCTTGCTCCCGCCGGTGCCGGCGGTGGCTCGCGGCGTGCCCGTGGTCCCGGCGCTTCGCGCGGGGTCTCCCACCCACCCGCCCGTTTGCCGGTGGGCGGGCTTGCTCCCGCCGGTGCCGGCGGTGGCTCGCGGTGTCCCCGTGGTCCCGGCGCTTCGCGCGGGGTCTCCCACCCACCCGCCCGTTTGCCGGTGGGTGGGCCTGCTCCCGCCGGTGCCGGCGGTGGCTCGCGGTGTCCCCGTGGTCCCGGCGCTTCGCGCGGGATCTCCCACCCACC
>NZ_JBHYIG010000077.1:0-32812 GCF_042740015.1 Streptomyces sp. NPDC059037 | reverse complement strand
CCCGTGCCGGGTCCTGCGCCCGGTCCCGTGCCGGGTCCTGCGCCCGGTCCCGTGCCGGGTCCTGCGCCCGGTCCCGTGCCGGGTCCTGCGCCCGGTCCCGTGCCGGGTCCTGCGCCCGGCCCTGCGTCGGGTCCTGTGCCCGATCCCGCCCCCGACCCTGCCTCCGTGGCGCACTGCGCGAACGCCTCCGCCGCCCGCGCCCAGTCGCCGTCCGCGGCAGCCACCCGACCCTGGACATAGCGCCTGCGCGACCGCACGTCGCGGAACCCGGCGGGCAGCATGTCAAGCGCTGAGAGCGCGGCGGACCAGTGGCCGCCGGCCGCCGCCTCCAGCGCCCCCTCGTACATCCGCTCCCGCAGCTCGCTCAGACACGGCTCCGCGTCGCGGCCTTGAGCTGCCGCGGCTTCCAGGGCGACCAGGGCGTCCGGCCAGGCGCCGGCGTCCGCCGACCGCCTGCCTCGCGCGTACGACAGCCGTACGCCGCTGTCACGGAACCCGTCGGATGCGGTGAACTCCTCGACGGCGGCTCCCCAGTCGCCCGCGTCCTCGGCGGCCCGTGCCGCCGCGTAGGCGAGCCAGGAGCGGAGGTCGGGGCCGGCGGGGGCCGAGATTTCCGCCGGGGCCCCGGTCGTCGCCGCCTTGCCGAACGACTTCCCTGCCGCGTCCCACTCCTCCGCGTCCGCCGCCGCCCGCCCTTGGACGTACGCCGCCCTCGCCGCCGCGTCGTCGAGCCCCGCGCACGCCGTGTACGCCGACCAGGCCGCGCCCCAGTCCTCGGCGTCCTGCGCCGCCCTGCCGTTCACATACGCCGCGCGCTCCGCGGCGCCCTGGTGGCCGGGGCGCCGGGCGAGCACATCGGCGTACGCGGTGGCGGCTTTCGCCCAATCTCCTTGGCGTGCGGCCTGTTCGGCGGTCTCCACCGTGCGGGCCACGTGGAGTTCGTCGCGTGCCGCGGCCAGGCGGTCCGCCGTGTCCCGGATGCCCGACGGGCGGGCGGTGAGCAGCTCCTCGTAGCGGGCGATCGCCTCAGCCCAGTCACCGGCTGCCTCCGCCGCGCGGGCCCGCTCGGCCAGGGCGGTCAGCTGCCGCAGCCGCTCGACCTCGGCGGCGACGCACGCGGCCGGCGCGGCGGGGAGCCCGTCGCGCAGGGCGGCGAACCGCTCGGCGGCCGCGTCGGGGTCCAGCTCCGCGGCGAGCAGCCCGCACAGCTTCTCCAGGTCCTCCCAGGCCAGTTCGAACGCGGCCTCGGCGCGCAGCCGCCGCTGCTCGTCCTCGAACTGGCGGGTCTCGGCGTGCAGTATCCGCTGCACCTGCGCCCACTGCCCCAGGTCGCGCTGGAACCGCGCAGCCCCGATGAGCACCGTCGAGTCGACGTGCCCGAAGGGGTTCTGGAACGACCGCAGCGCGTCGGCGCCCTCCCGCAGCGGATCCGCGACGGCGCCACCGTCGTCCCGCACCTCCCGCGCCTTGAACAGCCAGCCCTGCCTGCACGACTCGTGCAGGAACAGCGCGGGCGTCGCCCACTCCACCGCCGTGTGGCCCGGCAGATGCGAGATGCGGCGGCGTGCGGCCCCCATGGCCTCGTCGATGGTGCGGTTCGCCGCGAGCCCCTTGAACAGCTCCGGGCCGAACTGCCCCGCCGACAGATCACTGACCCGACCCCGCATCGCCACCACGGCGGGCACACCCCCGCCGATCAGCGCCTGGGCAAGACCGGAGAACGGCTCGGTGAGCGAACTGTCCGCGCCGGAACAGAGGTTGAGGGCGACCAGGCGCAGCCCCGGTGCCTTCAGGAGGATCCCGCTGAGCAGGTCCGCGGGCACCCGGTCGACGCCGCCGCCCTCGGTCTCCAGGGTCACCACGCCCTTGCCGAGTTCCTCGTCGTACGTCCCGTGCGCGATCAGGAGGACCGCCGTCGGCAGATCGGATGCGGCGCCGAGCGCGGCCTCCAGGCTCTCGCGGGTCGTCCGCTCCAACACGGTGGTCTGCACGGCCACTTCCGGCAGTTCCTGGCGGAGCGCGGTCACCTCCGCGTCGGCACGCAGCGGGGCGAGTCCGGGGTCGACGGGCGAGGCGCAGGCCACCAGGAGGCGGATCAGGCTCGGCTCGTCCGCCGCGTCGGGGAGGCGCCGGCCCAGCGGTCCTCCGGGCAGTGAACGCACCAGTGAATAGCTGTGGTTGAGGGCGAGCGACTGCTGCGGCATGCCCGGCGGCGCGCACAGCGACTCCAGGGGCAGATCACGCAGCTCCTGAGGCAGGTCGAAGCGGATCCGCAGGCCGCGGGCCGGCCGCATCCGCTGCGCACGCTCCAGGGCGAGGCCGACGCAGGCGCCGACACCCTGCGGGCGGTCGCCGCCGCGCGTGTCGTCCGCGTCGGAGGGCGCGCATCCCGGCGCGACGGTCTGATCGCCCTCCCCGAACAGCAGTCGGAACACCCCGCGTCCCAGGTCACGCAGTTGGTTCACGGTGTGCTGGTCGCCCAGGGGCGCGAGACCGAGCTCGGTCTCGATCAGCTCGTCCCACTGGTCGCGGAAGGCCGCGGTTTCGCCGTTCACGGCGATCACCTCGGTCGCGCACGCCGGGCCGTTGGCGGTGACGAGGTAGCGGGACGTGCCGATGGGGCGGACCCGGATGCGGAGTTCCTCGTAGGCGAGCATCGGCGGCGCCGTCACCTCCCGCTCTCGTGCACGTGCTCGTGCCGGCCCGCTGTGACGCGGCCGAGGTCGGCCACGGCCGCCGCGTGCTGCCCGGTCAGCTCGGGATCGCCGGGGAAGTGGTCGAGCGCGGCGGCGAGTTGATCCATCGCCTCCCGCAGGGTCGCGCGGGCCCCGGAGGCGCTCCCCGAGTGCCAGCGGCGTGCGGCGAGGCCGCGCAGGACGACGCCGAGACTGACCTGGGCCCGCAGCAGATGCGGATTGAACGCGACGGAACGCCGCAGGTCGGCGGCGGGCCCGTCGAGCAGCGTGCCGTCCCGGTTGGCCGCGGCGATGCCACGGTCGGCCAGCAGCCGGGCCAACTGACCCTCCAGGCGGCGGCGTTCATTGGCTCCGGTGATCTCGCGCACCGCTTCGAGCGTGCTCACGGCGCGCGTCAGATCGCCCGCGCGATGCGCTGCCCGCGCGGCGCTCAGCGCGAGGTCGACGACGGTCCGGTGGATCTCCTGGTAGCGGTCGAGTTCCCTGCTGTGCACGAGGGCACGCCGCCAGGACGCGGTCGCGGCACCGAAGTCCGGCCGCCCTGCGGTGAGTTCACCCCGCCCCAGATCGATCCGCGCCCGCAGCGCGAGCCCGCGGGCGTCCAGCGCGAGACGGCGGTGCTTGTCGGGGTACCAGGCATAGGCGGGGTTCAGCTCGTCGAACCGGCCGCACCCCGGGTCGCACACGGCGGCCCCCACGCCACTGCCCCGCTGCCGCTGCCGCTCCCGACAGCCGGGACACCGCAGCTCGGCGAGCGCGCCGAGGGCTTCGGCGGGCTGCTCCTGCTTCAACAGGAGCTGGGCGAGCCCGAGTTCGGAGAAGGCGTGGGTGAGGGGGGAGGCTCCGGTGTACGACGGCGGTGGGGTGCGGCCGTCCTGGGCGCCTGTGTCCGTCCCGGAGGTCTCGCCGCCTGCGGCGTGCGCGCCTGACGGGTGAGCGGGGCTGCCCGCGGTGGTCACGCGTGTGCCGCCGAGTTCGCCCGCTGCGGCGGTCGAGCCCGCCAGGTCCGGCCTCGCGGGCTCGCCCCCCGCCGCGAACGCCCCGAACTCCGCGACCATGCGCAACTCCGCGATGCGTAACGGCCCGCACCTCAGCGGGTCGCCGTGCCCGGTGGGGAAGCCGCCGACCCCCGCGAGGACCCTCGCGGCGTCCGCCTCCCGTCGTAACAGGGACCCCGGCGAGACCCGGCCCCCCGCGTCGTCGGGCATGCGTCCCTCAAGGAGCTCCCGCAGGTCGGCCCGCAGCTCCGTGTCGAGCGCCGCATCGACCGGTACGCCGTACCTCGCCGCGGCGCAGGCGCGCCGGTGCGCCCAGAAGGCGTCGTCGTACAGGAGCGCACCCCAGGCGGCCACGGCGCGCTCCCAGCGCCGCGCGGCCGCCTCGCCCTGCCCGGTGGACGAGTTGAGGAGGGCGACGGCGAGCGTGTGGGTGATGCGGTGGTCGGCGGGGTTCCGCCGGGTCGCCTCGTCGAGCAGTTCGAGGGCCGCCTCGCGCCGTCCGCCGAGCACCAGCGCGACGGCGTACCGCGGCACGGACTCACTCGCGTGCGGCGCCGGCGCCTCCTCCTGAGGGGTCGCGCCCGCAAGCGCGGCCATCACCCGGCGTGCCTCCGCGTCGAGCGCTCCGTCCTGTGAGGCCGCGGTTCGCAGGTCCTTGAGCGCTGCGTCGTGCCGGCCCAATCGCACGCGTACGTACGCGCGTTGGACGAGCGAGCGGTGATGCGGCGGCACGCAGCCGAGTGCCGAGGTGAAGTGCGCATCCGCGGACTCGTACGCGGACCGGTGCGCCGCCGCGCAGCCCAGCCAGTGGAGGGGGCCCGCCTCGTCAGGGCGCAGCTCCTGAGCCCGCCGGAACTCCGCGGCGGCCTCTCCGGGTTCCTTCGCGGCCAGGCGGAGGCGGCCGGCACCGATGTGGGCCCGCGCCTGGATGCCCGCGTCGGCCCCGTCGCCTGCCAGGGCCAGCGCGGCCCGGAACTCCCGCTCGGCCCCGGCCCGGTCGCCGCGCTCCAGGGCGGACTCCCCGGCGGCGCACGCCTGTTCAGCGCGGCTCACGTCGACGTGCGGCTGGCCCACGGCGCTTCTCCCCGTTCCCGGCGGCGGCTCAGCCGGCCGCCTCGTCCAGCTCGGAGCGCCAGCGGCCCTGTTCGCGGTCGTAGTGCAGCGGCCCCTCGCCGAACCCCGTCAGATCGAGGCGGAGGAGCTGGTCGTACGCCTCACCCGGCAGCCCCGGCTCCAGGACCACCCGCAGGCCGGTGCCCCGGTCCTGGAGGACCAGCGGCCGGGGAGGAGCGGGATCGGCCTCGCCCGACGACCGGCGCACGACATTCTTGAACGCCGTGTACGAGTCCTTGACCGCTTCCGCGCCGAGCCCGCTGAGGAAGGCCTGCAGGGGGAGCGAGGCCAGCATGATCCAGGGGATGTCCGCCGCGCCCCGGTGGTCGACCGCGCGGCGCACCCGCGCCGTACGGACGCCCAGGCCTTCGAGCGCCGACACGAGCTCGTGCCGCAGATCGTCGGAGGCGTCCCGGTCCAGGAGCAGCTCCGCGGGCAGCGGCGCTTCGGTCATGTAGGCGATTCCTTCCCCGGAGCCGGTCCGGGCCCCTTCCGGAGCCGGGTTCAGTCCCGCAGCCTAGAGGCGCCGGACGGGCTCGTGCGGGGAAACCTACGATTCCGCCGCGGCCCCGTCGACCGCCTTCCGCTCCAGCTCGGCGAGGCGCGATCGGGCCGCCGCCCGGCCGTGCTCGGTGTCCTGCAGCGACACCTGCAGCCGCTGGGCCCGTATCGCCTGGGTGTAGTCGCCGATCAGCGCCAACTCAACGCTGAGGAAGGTGAGTTGGGCCGCGTCAGGACCCGTGTCGTCCAGCTCGCGGATCAGGTAGGTGCGGGCCGTCTCGATCAGTCCCAGGTCGCGCGCGAGCTCCAGCCAGGTGGATTCCGGTTCGTCGTCGGGATCCACCCCGAAGTTGGAATCGTCGAACGAGCGCGCCCATGCCCGGACCTGGTCCGCCTCCTCGGGGAGCCCGGCGAGACCGCACCATGTGTCGTACGTCGTCTCGTGGACCTCCCGCAGCAGGGGCAGGTCCTCCGCGAGGCCGTAGAGACCCACCAGGACGACCGCGAGCCGCAGTTCGTCGGACATCGACGCGCTCGCCTCGTGCTTGAGGAGATGGCGCAGGAGGGTGCGGTCCGTGTTCCGCCGGTCGTACTGGGCGGCTCGCAGCGCCGCCACCCGGCGCGGGCGGTTCCCGGCCACCGCGTCCCATGTCGCGCGGTCGCCGGTCCGCAGCAGGGCCAGGTCCGTGCGCCCCCTGGTGAGCACCTGCTCCCACAGGGGCGGGCGCGGATGGGGGTCGAGACGCCGGTACGCGAGGTGCTCGACCGCGTTGAGCAGGAGGTGGTCCGGCTCGGTGCGCAGCAGCGCGGCGTGCAGGCGCGCGACGAGCTGCACGGGCGAGCGCTCCGGGAACCCGAGCGCGGCCCGCAGCTCGGCACGGTGCGCGTCGAGTTCGGGCACGCAGTCCTCGCGGAAGTCACCCTCCGTGTCGGCGACTTCGGCCAGGATGCGCGCCTCGCCGTCGTCCGGCGAGAGCCGCACGTAGTCGTGCCAGCCGGGCAGGCCGACCAGGATCTCCAGGGCCTCGTCCACGCTGTCCCCGATGACCCCGGCCGACCCCTCGGAGTCGGCGTACAGGACGGATCCGTCCGCGCACACGAAGTACGTGCCCCCGGAGTCGTCCCCCGCGATCGCCTCCAGCGGACCGCCGGATGCGAGGCGCACCTCTTCGACGTGGTCCGTACGGGACAGGTCGAATGCGAAAGGGAATGCGGCCAGCTCGGCCAGACGCGGGTCCTGTCGCAGCAGACGGAGTGCACGTTCGGTCATGCTTCGAAAGTAACAGCGTCAACTGACAGCAGACCCCCATCAGCAGACGCACAACAGCGGACCCACAACAGCGGACCGCCATCAGCGGACCCCCATCAGCGGACCCACAACAGGAGTTCTCGCTCATCGCCGTACGCGACCCCGAACGAGCGGGCCCGGAGTCACCCTTTCGGGAATCGTCGCGTGGGGTCACCCCGGGTAGGGCTGTGGCCGGAGGCGAGCCATGGAACAGACTGCGTTGCGTCCCAAGCCGATGCCCGGGCAGGACACCGGGAGCGGCCGCAAGTTCGGCATCGGAATCAGGCGGCGGCTCGGCGGTGCCGCCCGGACACCCGGCGCGGGCGGCGGCGGGCCCGGTGCCGGGCGGCGGCCGCATGCCGCCCGCAGGCGTGGCCGGCGGCTGCGGACCCTGCTCTTCGGGGTGCTCTGCTCGGCCGTCCTCGTGCTGTCGGGCGTGGGCCTCGGCACGGTCGGTGCCACCGTGATCGGCATGAGCAAGCTCGCCGAGATGCAGAAGGCGCCGGGTGCGCCCGGCGGCGGGCCGGGAGTCCCGGGCGGGCCACCGGCGCCGGGGCCGTCCAAGCCCGGCGTTCCCGTTCCCGCGAAGCCGCCGGAGAAGGACCCGGGCAAGGACCCGGGCAAGGAGCCGGGCAGCGGGCCTGGAAAGGAGTCCGGCAAGGGGCAGGAGCCGGGGCCGGCCGTGGCGCGGCCCGCCATCGGGGTGGAGGCCGTGGACGCGCCCGGCGGCCCGGGAGCGCTCGTTGTCGGCGTGCACAGCCCCGGACCCGGCCACACCGCGGGCCTGGTGCGCGGCGACGTACTCCTCGCCTTCGGCCAGACCCGCATCGGCTCGGCCAGGGGCCTCGCGGCCGCCGTGGCCGCCGCGGATCCGGGCAGGAGCGTCACGCTGACCGTCCGCCACGCGAGGGGCGACCGGCAGTCCTTGTCCGTCACGCCCGGTTTCGTGACCTGAGCACGGCCGGGGGGAGCGGGTAATCGCCTCGCGGACGCGCGGCGGTGCGGGCAGGATCGGCAGCAGGACCACGCCGTACGCCCGCAGCGAGCCGCCCTGGAGGAACCCGATGACCGGCACCACCGGCGCCCCCGCGCCCTTCACCGCCGACGACTACCGGGCCCGCATGGAGCGCGCCGCGGCCTCCGCGGCGGACGCGGGGCTCGCCGGACTGCTCGTCGCGCCGGGCCCCGACCTCGCCTGGCTCACCGGCTATCAGCCGACCGCGGCCACCGAACGGCTCACCGTCCTCGTGCTCGCCGCTGGCCAGGACCCGGTGCTCGTGGTGCCCACGCTCGAAGCCCCGGACGCCGAACGGGCTGCGGGCGCGAGCGCGCTCTCCCTGCGCGACTGGACCGACGGCAAGGACCCCTACGCCGTGACCGCGCCGCTGCTCGACGCCGGCGGCCGCTTCGGGATCAGCGACAACGCCTGGGCGATGCACCTCATCGGCTTCCAGAAGGAGCTGCCGGGGACCTCCTACGCGTCCCTCACCGAAGCCCTCCCCATGCTCCGCGCGGTCAAGGACGCCGCGGAGCTGGAACGCATGGCGGCGGCCGGTGCCGCCGCCGACGCGACGTACGAAGAGATCCAGAAGGTGCGCTTCGCGGGCCGCAAGGAGACCGACGTCGCGGCCGATCTCGCCGATCTGCTCAGGCAGTTCGGGCACTCCCAGGTCGACTTCACCGTCGTCGGCTCGGGACCGAACGGCGCCAATCCGCACCACGAGGCGGGCGATCGCGTCATCGAGCACGGCGACATGGTCGTACTCGACTTCGGCGGCCTCATGCACGGCTACGGCTCGGACACCTCGCGCACGGTGCACGTCGGCGAGCCCGATGCCGAGGAGCAGCGGGTGCACGACGTGGTGCGCGAGGCGCAGGCGGCGGGCTGCGCGGCGGTGCGGCCCGGGGCGGCCTGCCAGGACGTCGACCGGGCGGCCCGCGCGGTGATCACCGAGTTCGGCTACGGCGAGCGCTTCATCCACCGCACCGGGCACGGCATCGGCGTCACCACGCATGAGCCGCCCTACATGATCGAGGGCGAGGAACTGCCGCTCGTGCCGGGCATGTGCTTCTCCGTGGAGCCCGGCATCTATCTGCCGGGCCGCTTCGGAGTGCGCATCGAGGACATCGTGACGGTCACGGACGACGGGGGCCGGCGGCTCAACGCCACCGCTCGCGAGCTGGCGATCGTCGACTGACCCGAGCCTTCGGCCTCATGGCGTTGAGCCTCATGGCGTCGCGACGACCGCGCACGACTCGGCGGGCAGCCGCAGCAGCCCGTCCGCGCCCGGCGCCGTGACCGGCTCCCACGCGGCGAGCACCCGCGCGCCCCGGCCGCCCACGGGGACGTCGGCCGCCTCCTTGCCGAGGTTCACGGCGATCCGCAGATCGCCGCGCCGGACCGCGAACCACCGCGCCCCTTCGTCGTACGCGACCCGGACCGCCGCCAGGTCGGGGTCGATGAGGTCGGCGCGGGAGCGCCGCAGGGCGATCAGTTCGCGGTGCCAGGCGAGCACGCGCGCGTGGGGGTCGGTCAGCGGCTCCGCCCAGTCGAGACAGGAGCGGTTCCGGGTGGCCGGGTCCTGCGGGTCGGGGATGTCCGCCTCCGCCCAGCCGTGTTCCGCGAACTCCCGCCGTCTGCCCCGGCGCACGGCGTCCGCGAGTCCGGCGTCGGTGTGGTCGGTGAAGAACTGCCAGGGCGTGGCCGCGCCCCACTCCTCGCCCATGAACAGCATCGGCGTGAACGGCCCGGTGAGGGTCAGCGCGGCCGCGCAGGCGAGCAGACCGGGGGAGAGCGTCGCGGAGAGCCGGTCTCCTTGGGCGCGGTTGCCCACCTGGTCGTGGGTCTGCGCATAGCCGAGGAAGCGGTATCCGGGCGTCCGGGCGCGGTCCACGGGGCGGCCGTGCCGGCGCCCCCGGAACGTCGAGTACGTACCGTCGTGGAAGAAGCCACCGGTCAGCGTCTTGGCGAGCGCGGCGAAGGGCGCCTCGGCGAAGTCCGCGTAGTAGCCGTGCGCTTCACCGGTGAGCGCCGCGTGCAGCGCGTGGTGGTAGTCGTCGTTCCACTGCGCGTCCAGGCCCAGGCCGCCCTCCGCGCGCGGGGTGACGGTCCGCGGGTCGCCCTGGTCCGACTCGGCGATCAGCGCGAGCGGTCGGCCGAGCTCTTCGGAGAGTCCGTCCACGGCGGCGGACAGCTCCTCAAGGAAGTGGCACGCGCGCGTGTCCCGCAGCGCGTGCACCGCGTCCAGGCGCAGACCGTCCAGACGGTAGTCGCGCAGCCAGGCGAGCGCGCTGCCGATCAGATACGCGCGGACCTCGTCCGAGCCGGGTGCGTCGAGGTTGACGGCGGCGCCCCACGGAGTGTGGTGGGTCTCGGTGAAGTACGGCCCGAACGCGGGCAGATGGTTGCCCGAAGGGCCGAGGTGGTTGTGCACCACGTCGAGCACGACACCGATGCCGTGCGCGTGCGCCGCGTCGACAAATCGCTTCAGTGCCTCGGGGCCGCCGTACGGCTCGTGCACGGCCCACGGCGACACGCCCTCGTATCCCCAGCCGTGCCGCCCGGGGAACGGGCAGAGCGGCATCAACTCCACATGGGATACGCCCAGTTCCGCGAGATGGCCGAGCCGCCCCGCGGCCGAGTCGAGCGTGCCGTCCGGTGTGTACGTCCCCACGTGCAGCTCGTACAGGACGGCGTCCCGCACCGGGCGGCCCGCCCACGGCGCGCGCCACGCGTACCGCTCGTGGTCGACGACCGCGCTGAGCCCGTCGGGTCCTTCCGGCTGGCGTCGCGAGCGGGGATCGGGCAGGACGGGACCCCCGTCGAGCGAGAAGCCGTACCGCGCCCCGTCCTGCGCGGCGACCTGTGCCGTCCACCATCCGGGGCGGCCGTCGGCGCGCTCCAGCGCGTGCGTGGCGTCGTCGCACTGCAGCGTGACCCGCTCGGCCTCCGGTGCCCACACCTCGAACTCCACTGACAGTTCCCCCTCGTTCGTCTTCCTGCCCGTCATACTGTTCCGTCCGTCAGTACGCCCGACCATCGTGCTTCAGAAGTGATCGTCCCGCGGTCGTTCCGCGTTTTCTGGACACCCCGGCCGACCTGCCCGACAATCACCAGGGTGACGTCGTCCTTTGAGATCCACACGTACCCCGCGCGGCTGACCGACGCCGAGCGCGACAGGGCGCTTGAGGTGCTCAGAGAAGGCGCTGCCCTCGGCAAGCTGTCGCACGAGACGTTCGTGCGGCGCATGGAGCTCGTGCTGGCCGCCCGGCAGCCCGACGAACTCGCGGCGCTCACCGCCGATCTGCGCTCCGAGGGCCGCTTCTCGCGCCTCGTGTTCGGCACCGTCGGCGCCGTATCCGGATTCACCGTCCGGCTGCGCAGGGCCTGGCAGGCCGAGCGGCTGCCGAAGCTGCTGCTTCCGGTGCCGGGCAATCCGCATCCGCTGCGGATCGGCCGTGACCCGGAGAACGGCCTGCGGCTGAGCCACGAGACGGTGTCACGGGTGCATGCCGAGCTGAGCCGGCAGGGCGGCATGTGGGTGCTGCGCGACCTCGGCTCGACCAACGGCACGTCCGTGAACGGCCGCAGGGTGATCGGCGCCGCCGTGGTGCAGGACGGCGATCAGGTGAGCTTCGGGACGATGTCGTTCCGGCTCGCCGTTTCCTGAACTCGCTATTTCCTGAAGCAGAGGGCTGGTCGGGTCAGTTGCCCCGCACGCGCGCGTGCCGCGCGGCCTCGACGGCCGTCCGTGACTGGTGCTCGACCTGGTGCTCGACCGGTACCCAACGGGCCTTGAACCGCTCGGCGAACGCGTCGCTCCAGTGCGCGACCAGCCGTTCGAGCCGGGGAGCGGCCTGGTCGCCCGCCGCGTCCAGGACCCGCAGCGCCATCGCGGCCGCCCGCAGCGGCAGCCGGCGCCCGAAGGCGTCGACGCTGCCGATGTACGCCATGGAGGTCCCCGCGGGCGGCAGTGTGTCCCAGTCGTCGGCGAGGCCGGGCACCAGGTCGAGCGCCCAGCGCGCCGCGCGCATCAGCGGACCCTGCGCCCGGGGCAGCCGCGGCAGCGCATCGCCGAGAATCTCCTCGACGAGACGGGCGTCGTGGCGCAGCCGCTGTGCCACACCGTGCAGCGCGAGGACGGGCGCGGGATGGACGGCGATGTCGTCCACGAGGTCGCTCGCCCACATCGGGACCTCGACGATCGCGGTCAGGCCGCCGTAGCGGTGCGCGTGATGCCAGGTGGTGTGGCGGGCGTCCTCGGGCAGGCTCGGATAGGCGGCCGCCGAGCCGGGGCCCGGCAGCACATGGACCCCCGGACCCGACACCGGCCAGCCCGCGGCGTCCGACGCCCCCGTCTCGACCGGGATGTGCAGCTCGGCCGCCGACTTGGCGAAGGGCTCGGCGAGCCCCGGGATGTCCCTGGTCAGCTGCACCCAGCTGCCGCCCAGGTCGGTGCCGTGCAGGGACACCTGCAAGTAGGGCCGCAGTTCGTCGATGACGCCGGTCAGGGCGCGGGTCTCCGGCGGCAGCCGGTCGGGCGGAAGCACGGACGGCGACCACTCCGGCTGCTCCGGGCCCGCGGGCCGGAAGAAGTGCCGGTGGTAGTCGAGGAGGGTGCGCGGGGCGGGCGTGCGGTGCAGGGCCGCGCCGTCCGGATCGGCACACAGGAGGAAGTGCCAGGAGGTGTCGGCGCGCAGGTGCTGGTCCCGCAGGGTCCACTCCGCGAGGTGCAGCAGCGTCGAACCGCCCGCCGGTTCGTTGGAGTGCGCGCCCGCGACGACCAGGACGGCGTGCGGGGAGCGCCCGACGGACAGCAGGTGCAGGGGCCGGCCCGCGCGCGATGCGCCGACCTGACGCAGTGTGCTCAACTCGGGGCGGTGTGCCGCCAACTCCCTTGCGGACAGCACCAGTTCCGCCACATTGGGATAGCGCTGCTCCGCCAGTTGACTCACCCCCGTCTTGTCCGCTGACGCATTGGGCAGTACGCCACGGGGTCGGGCGGGTGTCAAGCGTCCGGCGCAGTGGTGTCACCGCGCCACGCCTGGCCTGCCTGCTCGCCTCACCCGAACGGTCGTACGGGAACTGCGTGCGGTGGCCCGTGGTGGTCCCCTGATACCCCAGGAAGCCCCCTGAAACCCCCACGCACGGCACCCGCCGCGCTGAGCCAGAGGCGGTAGCCGGCGGTGCGTAGCCTTCCAGGCCGGAGCGGGATACCCCCGGCGGTGCAGTCCCTGCCCGGGTGCGGCTCGGCTGCTCCTGGGCACCGTCGATCACCGGCTTCGCCGAGTTCGTCCTCAAACGCCGGACGGGCTGGTATGCCTCCGCCCGATTCGTCGTCGAATGCCGGACGGGCTGGTATGCCTCCGCCCGGTTCGTCGTCGAGCGCCGGACGGGCTGGATCGCCCAGTCTGCTGTCTCCCGGTTTCGAGCGTGATCCGTATCCGTTCTATCGCGTGCTCCGGGAGGACTTCCCGCTTGTTCGGGACGAGCTTTTCGGGGCCTGGCTCGTCAGTCGGTACGTGGATGTGCGGGGCGTGCTCGGGGATGTGCGGTTCGGTGCGTCGCCCCCGGAGAGAGGACCTGGGCCCGTCGCGGGGCGGCGGGCCGTCGCGGTCGTCGATGCCGCGGTCGAGCGGACCGCCTATGTCCTTGCGCGGCGCATCGCGGGGCGCCGGGAGGTCGACCTCGTCGCCGAGTTCTGCGGGTGGCTGCCCGCCGCGGCCGCCGTCGCGGCGCTGGGGCTGCCCTACGAAGACGCCGCGCGCGTCCAGGAGTGGTGCCGCGCGGGCCTCACGGGGGTCGGCGACGCGGAGGTGCACCCGGAGCTCGCGGGCCTGCTGCGCCCGCTCATCGCGCGGCGTCGCGCCCACCCCGGGGTGGACCTGCTGTCCGTGCTGTGCGGCGCCGGGGTGGACGGGCGGCCGCTGTCCGACGAGACCGTCACGCGCCTCGCCGGATCCCTCATCGGTGGCGGCGGCGAGGCCACCGCCCTCGCGCTCGCCTCGTTCCTGGCCAACCTCCTCGACCACCCGGCGCAGTTCGCCCTCGTCGGCGCAAGGCCCGAACTGATACCGGGCGCCTGGACGGAGTCCCTGCGCCGCGATCCGCCCACGCCCGTGGTGCTGCGACGGGCGACCGCGCCGATCGCGCTCGGCGGCACCACGCTCCCCGAAGGCGCCGTCGTGGCCTGCCTCGTCGGCGCCGCGGGCCGCGACCCGTACCGCTTCGCCGACCCCGACCGCTACGACATCTTCCGCGCGGACCCGGAGAGCCTCGCGCTCGGCGGGGTCCCGTACCCGTGCCTCGGCACCACCCTGGCCGCCCTCACCGCCCGACGGGGCCTGCGGGCCCTGCTCGACGTCATGCCGGGCCTGCGCTGGGCGCCGGGCTTCAGGCCGGTTCCCCAGGGGCTGACGACCCGGGCTCCCCGGATGCTTCTCGTACGTCCGGACTGACCTGCTTGACCCGCTTGACCCGCTCCAGGAGCACCACCGGCAGCTCCCCGAAAAGCTCCGCCACGCGCGCGTGCCCGGTGAACTCCCGCCCCGGAGTGAGCAGATCCGTCCACCGCCCCTCCGGAAGCACCAGTTCCGTCGAGCGCCAGCCGCCCGCGTCCGTGAGGCGCAGCGAGAGGCGCGTCACCGCCGTCACCACCTCTCCGGAGCGGGCGAAGGCGACACAGTGCGTCGCGCCGGGGCCGCGCACCGACAGCGGTTCGTACGTCGCCGCGCCGCCGAACAGTTCGGGGCGCCGGCCGCGCAGCCGCAGCGCGGCCGCCGTCACGGCCAGCTTCTCCTCCGAGAGGTCCCAGTGGTCACGGTGCTCCTCCAGGTGCTCAAGGACGTGCGGCTGGAACCGCACGGGCCGCCGGTTGTCCGGGTCCACCAGGGTGCGGCACTCGCCCTCCGTGCCCTGGTACAGGTCGGGCACCCCCGGCATCGTCAGCTGGAGCAGCGTCGCCCCGAGGACGTTCGCCCGCACATGCGGCCGCAGCCCGGCCGCGAACTCCGCCACCGTGTAGAGCGGCGGCCCGCAAGGACCCGCCTCCGCGAAGGCGGTCACGGCCTTCTCGTACGCCTCGTTCGGCTCGGTCCAGCTCGTGTGCAGGCCCGCCTCGCGCACATGCTTGAGCAGCGCCTGCTGCAGCCGCTCGTCGTAGGGGAAGCCGAACCCGACGGCCGTCTGCCAGGCGGCCCACGCCAGTTGGGGATCGGGCGCGCAGGTGCCGCCCACCCGCGAGGTCTGCTCGGTGACCTCGACCAGGAGGTCGGCCCACCGCTGCGGGCACTGCGTGAGCACGGCGATGCCCGCCCGCACATCGGCGCTGCGTTTGGTGTCGTGCGTGCTGAGCACCGTCCCCGTGTACGGCCAGTCGCGCTGCACGCGCGCGCAGTACGCGTGGAAGGCCTCCGGGGCCACCGCGGGACGCTCGGGAGAGCCGCCGACCTCCGCGGACGACAGGAGCGGCGCGTGCCGGTAGAACGCGGTGTCCTCGACCGCCTTGGCCCGCAGCGCCGACGACGTCTGCGCGAACCGCGCCCGGAAGGCGTCGACTCCCGGTCCCGACCCGATCCTGCCGAGCGCCAGGTCCCGTACGACATCGACGGCTTCGGCCTCCTCGCGCACGGTGAACGCGGCCTTGGCGTCGTCGGCGGCCGCCACCGTCAGGACCGAAGCCGGTTCGGCGCCCCCGGAGACGTACGGCCGGTAGACGGGAAGCCGCACGAGCAGCTCCTGGAGCGCGGAGCGCAGCGCCCACGGCGCGTGGTCGCGCAGCGCGGGGTGCGGGGCGCACAGCGCGGCCGCCTCGCGGGTGAGACGGTCGGTCTCGGCGGCCAGCTCGTGGGTGATGACCTTGTACGCGGCCCGCCGCACGGTGGCCCCCCAGTCGCCGCCCCGGTCGGCGGGCGGCGCTGTGAACCGCCGGTACTGGCCGAGGAGTTCACCGGCGCCCGCGGGGTCCGTGAACAGGCCGTCCAGGTGGCGCAGCGCGTCGTACCCGGTGGTGCCCGCGACGGGCCACGCGGCGGGCAGGCGCTCCCCGTCGGCGAGGATCTTCTCGACGACCGTCCAGCGCCCGCCGGTGGCCTCGTGCAGCCTCTGGAGGTACGCCCCCGGGTCCGCGAGGCCGTCGGGGTGGTCGATCCGCAGCCCCTCCACGACCCCTTCCCGCAGCAGTCCGAGCACCTTCCCGTGGGTCGCGTCGAACACCTCCGGGTCCTCGACCCGCACCCCGATGAGGTCCGAAATGGTGAAGAAGCGGCGGTAGTTGAGCTCCGTGCGGGCGAGGCGCCACCAGCCGAGCCGGTACCACTGCGCGTCCAGCAGCTTCGGCAACGGCAGCTCCTCGGTGCCTTCCCGGAGCGGAAACGCGTGCTCCTGGTAGCGCAGGACGTCCCCGTCGACCCGCAGCCGCTCCAGCTCGTCCCCGATGCCCCGAGCCAGGACCGGCAGCAGTACCCGGCCATTGCCCGCCTCCCAGTCGATGTCGAACCACCGTGCCCAGGGCGACGAAGGGCCTTCCCGGAGGGTCTCCCAGAGGGCGCGGTTGTGCCGCGGCACGGCCGCCATGTGGTTGGGCACGATGTCCACGACCAGACCGATGCCGTGCGCCCGCGCGGTGCGCGAGAGCGCCCGCAGCCCCTCCTCGCCGCCCAGCTCGCCGCGCACGCGCGCGTGGTCCACGACGTCGTAGCCGTGCGTGGACCCCGGCACGGCTTCGAGCACCGGCGACAGATGCAGATGCGAGACACCGAGCGCGGCCAGATACGGCACGGCCGCCTCGGCGGCCGCGAACGGAAACTCCGGCTGCAGCTGCAGCCGGTAGGTGGCGGTCGGCGGAGGCGGAACCACGGGCACTGGGCGCTCTGGCGTCATGCGAACGTACGTACCCGCCTGGCGGGCTTTCGTGCCATCGACTCATGCGTTCGGCCGCCAGGTCGTCGCTAGCTTCGGACGATGGCTACGAAGGCACGGGTCGCACGGGACGCACAGAGTGAACGGGACACGCCAGGCGCACGAGGGCTCCTGGACACCTACCGGGAAGTGATCGGGCACACCGGAGCGGCCCTTCCGGTGATCTCGTTCCTCGGCAGGCTCCCCGTGGCCATGATCCAGTTCGGCAGCGTCCTCCTTGTGACGGAGACCAGCGGATCGCTCGCCACCGGAGGCGTCGTGGCGTGTGCGCTCGCCCTCGGCCAGGTGACCATGGGCCCGTTCGTCGGCCGCCTCGCGGACCGGCGCGGCCAGCGTGCCGTCGTGCTCGCCTTCTCGCTGCTCAACGCCGTGGCGATCGCGGCGTACACGCTGGGCGCCCTCCTGGAGCTGCCCACGCCCGCCCTCGTCGTCCTCGCGGTCCTCGCCGGTGCGAGCATCCCGGGGATCGGCCCGCTGGCCCGTGCGCGCGCCGTTCCGCTGGTCCGCCGCGCGGGCGGTGACGACCGTCTGGTCAACACCGTGCTGTCCCTGGAGAGCACCATGGACGAGCTGTCCTTCGTGCTCGGCCCCGCCCTGGTGGGCCTCGCCGCCGTCGCCGCCCACCCGGCGTACGCCTTCGGGGCGGCCGCGCTCCTGGTCGCCGTCTGCGGCACGGGCTTCGCGCTGCACCCCACGGGACGGACGGTGCGGGCCGCCGAGCAGAAGACGGCACGCGCGCGTGGGCAGAAGACGGCACGCGCGCGTGGGGAGCGGCAACGCCTTCCGCGCGAGGTCTACGTCGTACGCGTCGGGCTCGTCTTCCTGGGCGTCCTGCTCGGCGCCTGTGGAGCGGGCATCACGGCCCTCACCGAGGAGTTGGGGCAGCCGGGCCAGGCGGGGCTCGTCTACGCCGCCATGGGCGTCATGAGCGCCGTCGTGGGGCTCTCCATGGCCGCGCTGCCCGAGCGGTTCGGCCTGTACGCGCGCTGGCGCCTTGCCACGGCCGCCGCGGCGCTCCTGTCGCTGCCGCTGGTGTGGACGGACAGCATGACGGGCCTGTACCTCGTGGTGACCGTGTTCGGCGCCGTCTACGCCCCGAACCTCATCACCGGCTTCGGCCTGACCGAGCGCGCCTGCCCGCCGGGACGGCTCGCCGAGGGGATGACGTTCGCCGCCAGCGCCTTCGTCGGCGGCCAGGCGGTCACGCTCGCCGTGGCGGGACGCCTGGCCGAGTCGCACGGCCCCGGCGCGGCGTTCGCCCTCGGCAGCGCGGCCGCCGCCGTCGCCTTCCTGGTCGCGCTGATCGCCCGCCCGGGGGCCCGCGCCGGCGGCACCGCCGAGGTCACGCCGGGCGCTGCAGGACCGTGAGGCTCCGGTCGGCGAGGGTGAGACGCTCGCCGGCCCCCGCCTTCGGCCCGGTGTCCGGAGGCACACCGTCCGAGCGCGCGGTGTCGACCACGACCTGCCACTGGCGGCCGTGATTGACCGGCACCACGAACTCCAGGGGCTCCGCCGACGCGTTGAACATCAGCAGGAACGAGTCGTCGGCGATCCGCTCGCCGCGCGTGCCCGGCTCCGAGATCGCGTTGCCGTTCAGGAACACCGTCAGCGCCCGCGCCTGCGACGCGTCCCAGTCCCGCTGCGTCATCTCCTCGCCCTCCGGGGTGAACCAGGCGATGTCGGAGAGCTCGTCGTGGGTGCCCTCGACCGGACGGCCGTGGAAGAACCGCCTGCGCCGGAAGACGGGGTGGTCGCGGCGCAGCCACGCCATCGCGCGCGTGAACGCCAGCTGTGTGCAGCCGTCCTGCGGCCAGCGCACCCAGGCGACTTCGTTGTCCTGGCAGTACGCGTTGTTGTTGCCGCCCTGGGTCCGCGCGAACTCGTCGCCGTGGCTGAGCATGGGCACGCCCTGGGAGAGCATCAGCGTCGCGATGAAGTTGCGCATCTGCCGCTCGCGCAGCTCAAGGACGTCCGGATCCTGCGTCTCGCCCTCGGCGCCGCAGTTCCACGACCGGTTGTGGCTCTCGCCGTCCCGGTTGCCCTCCCCATTGGCGTCGTTGTGCTTGTCGTTGTACGCGACCAGGTCGTGCAGCGTGAAGCCGTCGTGGCAGGTGGCGAAGTTGATCGACGCCAACGGGCGCCGCCCGTCGTCCTGGTAGAGGTCCGATGAGCCCGTGAGACGCGACGCGAACTCCGCGAGCGTGCGCGGTTCGCCGCGCCACATGTCGCGCACCGTGTCGCGGTACTTGCCGTTCCACTCCGTCCACATCGGCGGAAAATTGCCCACCTGATAGCCGCCCTCACCGACGTCCCACGGCTCGGCGATCAGCTTCACCTGGCTCACCACCGGGTCCTGCTGCACCAGATCGAAGAACGACGAGAGCCGGTCCACCTCGTGGAACTGCCGCGCGAGCGTCGCCGCGAGATCGAAGCGGAAGCCGTCCACGTGCATCTCCGTGACCCAGTACCGCAGCGAATCCATGATCAGCTGAAGGACGTGCGGGGAGCGCATCAGGAGCGAATTGCCCGTCCCCGTGGTGTCCGTGTAGTGGCGCTGGTCGTCCGAGAGCCGGTAGTACGAGGCGTTGTCCAGGCCCCTGAAGGAGAGCGTCGGCCCCAGGTGGTTGCCCTCCGCCGTGTGGTTGTAGACGACGTCCAGGATCACCTCGATGTCCGCCTCGTGCAGCGCCTTCACGGCCTGCTTGAACTCCAGGACCTGCTCGCCCCGGTCGCCCCAGGAGGCGTACGTGTTGTGGGGCGCGAAGAAGCCGATGGTGTTGTAGCCCCAGTAGTTGTTCAGGCCCATGTCGACCAGGCGGTGGTCGTTCACGAACTGATGGACCGGCATCAACTCGATCGCGGTGACGCCAAGGCGGGTGAGGTGGTCGATGACCGCCGGATGCGCGAGCGCCGCGTACGTGCCGCGCAGGTCGTCGGGCAGCTCCGGGTGGAGCATGGTCAGGCCCTTCACATGGGCCTCGTAGATCACCGTTTCGTTGTACGGGGTGCGTGGCGGCCGGTCGTCGCCCCAGTCGAAGTACGGATTGACCACCACGGAGGTCATCATGTGCGGCGCCGAGTCCAGGTCATTGCGCTTGTCCGGGGCCCCGAAGCGGTAGCCGTACACCTCCTCGCCCCAGTCGATACGGCCGCTGACCGCCCGCGCGTACGGATCGAGCAGCAGCTTCGCGGAGTTGCAGCGGTGCCCGCGCGCGGGCGCGTACGGGCCGTGCACCCGGAAGCCGTAGCGCTGCCCCGGCATCACGCCCGGCACGTACGCGTGGAGCACGAACGCGTCGGACTCGCGCAGCTCGACGGCGGTCTCCGAGCCGTCGTCGTGCAACAAGCAGAGCTCTACGCGGTCGGCGGCCTCGGAGAAGACCGCGAAATTCGTTCCGGCGCCGTCGTACGTGGCACCCAGTGGATACGCCTGCCCTGGCCACACCTGCATGGATATGACTCTTCCACTACCGCCCCCTCGGCCCGGGGTCACTTTGGCCAGAGTCTCCCCGAAAGTGGGGCAACCACCCAGCAGTTGAGGCCGTCTAACGGGCCGACCACATACTCGTTATGCCCATTCGTGGGGACACCAGGGGAAGTAGGGGGAGGATGTGCGCGAAATAGTCAGACGCCATCTGGGGAAGATGATGGCGGGTGCCGCCGTCGCCGTGGCGGCCACCGCCGTGATGGTGGGAGTCACACTGCCGGGTTCGGCCGGGGCGGGGGAGTCCCGGGACCAGGACCGCAGTGCGGCCGCGGGTGCGGCACAGCAGAACGCCGTGCCCAAGGACGGCGTCGTGGAGGCCGCTCCCGAAGAGGGCGAAAAAGGCATCGGCAGCGATCCGTTGACCGACGACGAGATGAAACGGGCCGAGAAGATCGCCATGGGCGGCGATCTGCGGAGGTCGGCCAGGGACGTGGAGGGCGACCGCGGCCCGCAGCTCCTGAGCAACAACCTGAGCGAGGCGGACCCGACCGAGGCCGCCGACGCCGAGCGGCCGCGCCGCGCGGAGATCGTCTACTACGACTACAAGGACGACGCTCTCGTCACCAGGACGGTCAACCTCGACACCGGCAAGGTGGAGGAGACCGACACCTCGCACGGCGTCCAGCCGCCCGCGGCCAGGGACGAACTGAACGAGGCCGCCCAGCTGTTGATCGCCGACCCGCTCGGCAAGGACCTCAAGAGCGACTACAAGAAAGCCATGGGCAAGGAGCTCACCTCGCCCGACCAACTGCGGCTCAGCGCCTTCGTCTTCCACAAGGAGACCGTCGAGCAACTGCCCGCCGGGCTCGCCAAGTGCGGCGAACACCGCTGCCTCAGCATCGTCAGCAAGGTCGTCAACGGCCCCTGGATCGACACCCGTGACCTGATCGTCGACCTGAGCGCCCGCACCGTCACCCGCCTTCGCTGAGCGGCCCGCAGCGACCCGCTGCGGCCCCATCTCACTTCCCGCACGAGGGAGTTCCATTCGTATGCACGTGAACAGACTCACGCGCGCCCGCAAGCGCGCCGCCATCGGGCTTGCGGTCACCGCGCTCCTGGGCACCGTCATGGCCGCGGCAGGACCGGCCGGTGCCGCCCAGAAGTCCGCCAAGGACGCCCCCGCGGCCCCCGCGCCGGCCTGCAGCGCCGACTACCGCATCGAGCAGACCGTCGACGGCGGCACCACCTGGCGGATGTGCTGGCACTACAACACCAACGCCGGTCTCGTCCTCGACAACATCTCGTACCAGCCGAAGAACGAGCCCAAGCCGATCCCCGTCCTCACCAGCGCCCGGCTCGCGCAGGTCCATGTCCCCTACGACGACGGCGAGGACGAGTACCAGGACATCACCGGCGCCTCCTTCGGCACGGACCTGCTGCCCCTCAAGCCCGCCGAGTGCCCCGGCGGCACCATCAAGACCGTCAAGGTGGCGGGATCGCCCATACCCGGCGGCAAGGTGAAGGGCCTGTGCACCACCACGCGCGCGCGGGGCCACGCGTACCGCATGACGCCGGACATCTATCAGAACCCGGAGAAGGTCTACCAGGCGCAGGGCAAGGACCTGCTGATCTACACCGTCAACCAGGCGTCCTGGTACGAGTACATCACCGAGTGGCGCTTCTCCTCGGACGGCACCATCACCTCCAACGTCGGCGCCACCGGCAGCCTCTCGCCCAGCGACTTCGACGGCACGGACGGCAAGGGCTGGCCCATCGGCAAGGGCGCAAGCGACTACGCGGAGAGCCACAGCCACAACGTCTCCTGGCGCCTCAACTTCGGCCTGGACGGCTCGCCCAAGGCCAAGGTCGAGCAGTACGACTCCAAGGTGACGCCGCCCACCGGGAACGGAAAGCCGAAGACGAAGACGACGCGGACGCCCGTCACCAAGGAACTCATCGGTGACATCAAGGGCATGCGCTGGTGGCGCGTGGTGAGCACGGCGGGCAAGAACCAGGACGGACACCCCCGTTCGTACGAGATCGTGCCCGGCCACAGCGTGAAGCACCCCGGCCGCAACTACAGCAACCACGACGTGTACTTCACCGAGTACAAGAAGTGCGAGAAATACACCAGCGACAATCTGTCCGAGAACTGCGGCCCCAAGAGCGTCGACAAGTGGGTGAACGGCCAGACCCTCAAGCACCCCGTCACCTGGGTCAACATCGGCTTCCACCACATCGCGCGGGACGAGGACCAGCAGCCCATGCCGGTCCACTGGCAGGGCTTCTCGCTGGCCCCGCGCGACGTGACCGCTATGAATCCGCTCACTCCCGCCGACCTCGCCGACCAGAACGGCAATACAGAAGGCGGTAGTTGAGAAAGCTCCCTCCCCATCCTGCTGCACCGGCCGCCGCTCCCGGAGTACCCTTCCTTGATCGTTGAACGGGGGAGTGCTCGGGGGAGCGGAAGGGGTGCGCTGGGTGAGCTCGGGAGGGCGGGAGCTCCCCCCTGGTGACGAGGGTCACGAGGGGGGTTCCGCGGACGGCCCGCCCGGAGCGGTGTCCTTGGCGCGGCCGATGGAGATGGGATCTCAGATCGGACCCGAACTGGACTGGGGTGCCGACGCCTGGCGCGAGGTGCGTACGCGCGCCCAGCGCGCCGGGCGGGCCTACATCTGGCTGAACCTCGTGGAGCAGCGGCTGCGTGCCGTCGTGGCCGCTGTGCTCCGTCCCATCTACGAACCCGTCCACGCCGACGACTGGGTGGTCGCGGCCGCGGGGCCCGCGGGACAGGAGTGGGTGCAGCGGGCCGTCGCCGTACGCGAAGTGAGCCGCCGCAAGGGCTACTTGCTCGACCCGGCCGACGACAACGTGCTCAGTTTCCTCACGCTGCCCCAGCTGCGCGAGCTGATGGTGCAGCACTGGCCGTGCTTCGAGCCCTACTTCGACGACCGCCGCGACGTCGAACTGGCCCTGGACGAACTGGAAGTCACCCGGAACGTCGTATCGCGCAACCGCGCCCTCTCCGAGGCGGTGCTCGCCCAGGCGGAGCGTGCGTCGTCCAGGCTCCTGGACATACTCGGCGCGGGCACCGACGCGCCGTCCGCGCGCCGGCTGCCCGTGGACGCCGTGGAGTCCCTGGTCGGCGACCGGTACGCCGATGTGGTGGGCGTGCACTCGGACCGCGTGCGGCTCCTCACCCAGTTCCCGGCCGAGGACATCTTCGGCGGGGCCAGGCGCCTCGACGCGATCGGGATAGGCCTCAACCTCCTGGTGCAGAACTTCTCGGGCCGCCGTCTGGTGCGGCTCGCGGAGTCCGGCTGCCGGGTGCGGCTGCTCTTCCTCAACCCGGCGAGCAGCGCGGTCCGGCGCAGGGAGCGCGAGCTCGGCCTGAAGAAGGGTGAGCTGAGCCGCTCCGTCGAGATGAACATCCTGCACATGCGCCGGGTGCGGGCCCGCCTTCGCGACCCGGGGGCCTTCGAGATCCAGGTCTTCGACGAGACGCCGCGCTTCACCGCCTATCTGGTCGACGGGGACGGCGCGGACGGCGTCGCGGTGGTCCAGTCGTATCTGCGCAGGACGCGGGGGATGGAGGCGCCGGTGCTCGTGCTGCGCGGCGGGCGCCGGGTGGTGAAAGCGGGCGAGCCGGGTGAAAGCGGACTCTTCGAGACGTACCGGGAGGAGTTCGAACTGGCGTGGGCGGACTCGCGGCCGGTCTCCTGATCCGCCGAGCGGCCGCGGTGCGCCGCCAAGCGGAACGCGCCCCTCTGATTGTCAGTGGCGCGTGGGATCGTGGTGGTCATTGGGGGAACGCACCACAGAGAAGGGGGCGGCCATGGGCTGGCACCGGGAGCTGCTGATCGGTTTCGACCTGGAGACGACAGGGACGGATCCGAGCGAGGCACGCATCGTCACGGGGGCGGTGATCGAGGTCAGGGCCGGCGAGGTGCTCGGACGCAGGGAGTGGCTCGCGGATCCGGGGGTGGAGATCCCCGAGGACGCGGTGGCGGTCCACGGCATCTCGAACGAGCGGGCGGCGGCGGACGGCAGACCGGCCGCGGAGGTCGCCGACGCGATCGCGGGCGTCCTCACTGCGTACTGGCAGACGGGCGTGCCGGTGGTCGCCTACAACGCGACGTTCGATCTGAGCCTGCTCTCCGCGGAGCTGCGGCGGCACGGTCTGCCCTCGCTGCGTGAGCGCCTGGGCGGACCGGAGCCCGCGCCGGTCATCGACCCGTACACGATCGACCGCTCGGTCGAGCGCTACCGCAAGGGCAAGCGCAACCTCGAAGCGGTCTGTACGGAGTACGGCGTGCTCCTGGAGTCGGCGCACGACGCCACATCGGACGCCCTGGCCGCGGCGCGGCTCGCCATCGCGATAGCCGGCCGCCACCCCAAGCTGGCGGCCTTCGGCCCGGCGGAGCTGCACCGCCGCCAGATCGAGTGGTACGCGCAGTGGGCGGCGGACTTCCAGAACTTCCTGCGCCGCAAGGGCAATGCGGACGCGGTGGTGGACGGCACCTGGCCGCTGCGCGAGGAGTTCAGCACGTCCGGCGTGTGAGAGCGGCGTCAGGGGGGCGAGCGAAAGCTCAGAAGGGATACCACCGCACGGCTGCGTCCCCGTCACGCAGCGAGGCGACGCGGCGCCGGAACTCTGTCAGGGCCTTCGGATTGGCCGGCGCGTGCTGGGCGACCCACGCACAGCTCGCGGTCTCCCGGGCTCCCCGGAGCACCGCGCACCCTTCCCATTCCCGTACGTCCCACCCGTACTCGGCGACGAACCCGTCGTACGCATCGGCGGGCAGTCCGTACCGGTCGCGGGAGAGCGCCATCACCACCAGGTCGTGCTCGCGCAGATCGGAGGAGAACGTCTCCAGGTCCGCGAGCACCGGCCCTTCGGGGCCCACGAGGACATTGCGGGGCAGCGCGTCCCCGTGGATGGGTCCTGGCGGCAGCTGCGGGGTGAGTGCGGCGGCGGCCGCGGCGAAGCCGTCCCGCCGCTCCCGCAGATAGTCCGCGTCCTCGCGGTCGATCGCACAGCCGGCGAGCCGCAGCCATCGCTCGACACCGCCGAGCAGCTCGCGGCGCGGCAGTTCGAAGGAGGGGGAGGGCAGTGCGTGCACAAGGCGCAGGAGTGCGGCGAGGTCGCGCGGCTCGGCGGGCCGGGCGGCCGGCGGAAGCCGGTGCCAGAGCGTCACCGGATGACCGTCCACCAGGCGGGGTTGGCCCTCCGCCGCCCGCACCGCCGGCACACCGGACTCCTCCAGCCACTGGGCGACGTGCAGTTCACGCCGCGCGCGGTCGAGCAGCTCGGGGGCGTCGCGGCCGACCTTGACGACCACCTCGCCGCTGCCGAATACCGCGTTCTCGCCGAGGGCGAGCAGCTCGGCGTCCCGTTCCAGACCCGCCGCGCCCAGTACGTCCCGTGCCCGCGCCTCGTCCATCCACTGCCTCCCGCACCACATGCCTCGTCCGCCGACAGTCTCGCATTCGCACTGGCCAAGTGGTGTGTGAGGGCGGCCCGTGAGCTCTGCGTACCTGCTTGACGTATCAAGATCCCCTCAGCACGATGACGGGGGCCGCCTGGGCGGCCATACCCCGATGAGCCGCCCAAAGGAGCCGATTCCGTGACATTGGCGACCGCAACGAAGCGGTCAGCGAAGAAGCGCGCGCCCGGCCCCGGACGGACGGACCACGGCGCCTGGTTCCTGGTGCTGCCCGCGCTGATCCCGATCCTGATCCTGAGCGTGGGCCCGCTGCTCTACGGCATCGCGCTCGCCTTCACCGACTCCCAGTCGGGCCGCACCGAACCCACCCAGTGGGTCGGCTTCCTCAACTTCCAGGACCTGCTGCACGACACGCTGTTCTGGGACTCGTTCCGGATCGGCCTGCTGTGGGCGTTCGGCGTCACCGTGCCGCAGTTCTTCCTCGCACTCGGCCTGGCGCTCCTGCTCAACCAGCCGCTGCGGATGCGCTGGCTCGCGCGGGCGCTCGCGATCATCCCGTGGGCGATGCCAGAGGTGGTCGTCGGCATCATGTGGCGGCTCGTCTACCACCCGGACGCGGGCGTGCTGAACGAGACGCTCTCCAACTTCGGCCTGGGGGAAGGGAAGGACTGGCTGACGGGAACGGCCACCGCGCTCTTCGCCGTCATCGTCGTCGGGGTCTGGGCGGGCATGCCGCAGACCACCGTCGCGCTGCTCGCGGGACTGCAGAACACTCCGAGCGAACTGCACGAGGCCGCCGCGATGGACGGCGCCGGAGCCTGGCGGCGCTTCCGCACCGTCACCTGGCCGGCGATCAAGCCGATCGCCCTTGCCATCACGGCGCTCAACTTCATCTGGAACTTCAACTCCTTCGCCCTGGTCTATGTCCTGACCCAGGGCGGCCCCGGCGGCCGCACCCGCCTGCCCATGCTCTTCGCCTATGAAGAGGCCTTCCGCTACGGCCAGTTCGGCTATGCCGCGGCCATGGGCTGTGTCATGGTCGCCGTGATCTCCGTGATCCTCGCCTTCTACCTCGTGGGCCGTCTGAAGGGAGGCGACGAGGCATGATGCGTACGAAGAAGACGACGCGCGCCGCGCAGTACGCGGCGCTTGCCGCCTATCTGGTCTTCCTCGCCTTCCCGTTCCTCTGGCTGATCTCCACGGCCTTCAAGCCCGCGCGGGAACTGGGCAGTCTGCACCCCACCTGGATCCCGAAGGACCCGACCCTGGAGAACTTCCGGCAGGCCTTCGACGAGCAGCCGCTCCTCCAGGCCGCGGGAAACTCCCTGATCGCGGCGCTCAGCGCGTCCCTGATCGCGGTCGTCATCGCGACCCCCATGGCGTACGTCATGGCGCGCCACCGCAATCGCGTCTCCAAGGCGGCGACGGGCTGGGTGGTGATCAGCCAGGCGTTCCCGTTCGTCCTGATCATCATTCCGCTCTTCCTGATCCTGAAGAACCTGCACCTGATCAACTCGCTGCTCGGCCTGATCATGGTGTACGTGGTGTGGTCGCTGCCCTTCGCGCTGTGGATGCTCGTCGGCTATGTCCGCGCCGTACCCGCCGAGTTGGAGGAGGCGGCCGCCGTCGACGGCGCGAGCAAGGTGCGTACGTTCGTCTCGGTCGTCGCGCCGCTGCTCGCGCCCGGCATCGTGGCCACGGCGATGTTCGCCTTCATCACCGCATGGAACGAGTTCTTCTTCGCGCTCGTCCTGCTCAAGACCCCGGAGAAGCAGACCTTGCCGGTCATCCTCAACCGCTTCATCGGCACGGAGGGCGTCGCCGACCTTGGGCCGCTCGCCGCGGCGGCGTTCCTCGCGACCATCCCCTCCCTCGTCATCTTCGCGATCATCCAGAAGCGGATCACGGGCGGCATGCTGGCAGGGGCGGTGAAGGCCTGATGCGCACGGCAGCACGCCTCGGCCCGCGCCTGGTGACCGCGGCCGCCACCGCCCTCGCGCTGCTGCTCACCGGCTGCAGCGGTGACTCCGGGGACGACGACGGGAAGATCACCCTTCAGTTCCAGTCCCTGGCCTGGCAGAAGGAGTCCGTCGACGCCAACAAGGCGCTCGTCAAGGAGTGGAACGCCACCCACCCGGACGTCAAGGTCGAGTACGTCCAGGGCAGTTGGGACAGCGTCCACGACCAGCTGCTCACCTCCTTCGAGGGCGGCGAGGCGCCGGACATCATCCATGACGCGTCGGACGATCTCGCCGACTTCGCGTACGGCGGATATCTCGCCGACATCGGCGATCTCCTCCCGGCGCGCCTCAAGTCCGACATCCCGAAGCGCAGTTGGGAGACGACGACGTTCGGCGGCAAGGTCTACGGCGTGCCGTTCCTGCAGGAACCGCGCGTCCTGATCGCCAACGCGAAGTGGCTCAAGAAGTCGGGCGTACGGATCCCCACGCCCGAGAAGCCGTGGAGCTGGGAGGAGTTCCGGGCGGTCACCAAGGAGCTCGGCGATGGCACGGACGGGAAGTACGGCGTCGCCTGGCCGCTCAAGGAGCCGGTCTCCGCGACGCTCAACCTCTCGCTCTCGACCGGCGGGAAGATGTTCCACCGTGGCGCGGACGGCAAGGTCGACGTCCGCTTCGACGCCGCCGACGAGATCATGCCGCGCACGGTCCACGACCAGGTCGACAACGACAAGAGCGCGTCGGGCACGACCCTCGGCATGGGCGGCTCCGACACCCTGCCCGGCTTCTTCGGCGGCAAATACGCGATGGTCCCGCTCGGCTTCTCCTACCGTCAGCAGATCGTCCAGCAGGCACCCAAGGGCTTCGACTGGCAGGTGCTTCCCGCCCCGGCCGGCGCGGAGGGGCTCGCGCAGGGCGTCAGCCCGCAGACCCTGTCCGTCTCCGAGGACAGCCCGCACAAGAAGGAGGCGGCCGAGTTCATCGACTTCTTCCTCCAGCCGGACAACATGGTGAAACTCGCGCGCGGCGACTGGATGCTGCCGACGGGCACGGAGGCGCTGAAGGACCCCGCCCTGCGTACGAAGAAGGACGACTGGGCCGCGGGCACGGCCCTCGCCGAGGACCTGCGACCGGCGCCGGCGCAGTCCGTGCGGGGCTACCCGGAGTGGAAGGACAAGGTGGCCACCCCGGCGCTCCAGGAGTACTACAGCGGGGCGATCGGCCTGGACGAGCTGCGGCACCGCCTGGTCGAGGACGGGAACCTGGTGCTTGCGCGGTACCAGAGGTAGGCACAGCGCCCCGTAGGGGCGCGGGGGCTGTGACATGTGCGGCTCCGCCGCGTGGGCGCGACCAGCCACAACGAATCTGCAGACGAAGCAGTGTTGCACGAGACGTATCGTCTCGCCTATGGTCGGCGCATGACCTCACGCCAGCGTGCCCACATCGCCATGTTCTCCATCGCCGCCCACGGGCACGTCAACCCGAGCCTCGAAGTGATCCGAGAGCTCGTCGCCCGCGGTCACCGCGTCACCTATGCGATCCCGCACCTCTTCGCCGAGAAGGTCGCCGAGACCGGCGCCGAGCCCGTCCTGTACACGACGACGCTGCCGGGCCCGGACGCCGACCCCGAGGCCTGGGGGACCGAACTGATCGACAACATCGAGCCGTTCCTCACCGAGGCGGTCGAGACGCTGCCCCAGCTGGCGGCGGCGTACGAAGGCGACGAGCCCGATCTCGTCCTGCACGACATCACCTCCTACCCGGCGCGTGTCCTGGCCCGCCGCTGGGGCGTGCCCGAGGTCTCGCTCTCGCCGAACCTGGTGGCCTGGGACGGCTACGAGGAAGAGGTCGCCGAGCCCATGTACGCCGGGCTTAAGGCGTCCGAGCGGGGTCAGGCCTACTGCGAGCGCTTCCACGCCTGGCTGGAGGCGAACGGGATCACCCAGCACCCCGACCCCTTCGTCGGCCGCCCGCCCCGCTCGCTCGTGCTCATCCCCAAGGCGCTCCAGCCGAACGCCGACCGGGTCGACGAGAGGGTGCACACCTTCGTCGGCGCCTGCCAGGGCGACCGCGCGGCGCAGGGCGACTGGCAGCGGCCCGCCGACGCGGAGAAGGTGCTCCTGGTCTCGCTCGGCTCGTCCTTCACCAAGCAGCCGGGCTTCTACCGCGAGTGCATCGAGGCGTTCGGTGGCCTGCCGGGCTGGCATGTGGTCCTGCAGATCGGCGCGCATGTCGACGCGGCCGAGCTGGGGGACGTACCCGCGAATGTGGAGGTGCGCTCCTGGGTTCCGCAGCTCGCGGTCCTCAAGCAGGCCGACGCCTTCATCACCCACGCCGGCGCGGGCGGCAGCCAGGAGGGCCTCGCCACGGCGACGCCGATGGTCGCGGTGCCGCAGGCCGTCGACCAGTTCGGCAACGCCGACATGCTGCAGGCGCTCGGCGTGGCCCGGCAGCTGCCGATGGAGGGGGCCACCGCGGCCGCCCTGCGCGAGGCCGTGCTCACCCTTGTCGGGGACCCCGAAGTGGCGCGCAGGCTCGGCGAGGTGCAGGCCGGGATGGCCGGGGAGGGCGGCACGAAGATGGCGGCCGACCTCATCGAGGAGGAGCTGGCGAAGGCGGCCGGGCGTAACGCTCCGTGAAGCGTTTCGGTAACGCGGAGGTCATTCGATAACGCTCAGGTAACGCAGGGTTGTTCTGGTGGGGCCATTGACTCGCCCTGAAAGGTTGACCGTTACCCCCGGTGAAAGGTTGCACGGGCAGGTTCTTGTTCCTTGAACCAATCGCTTCTTAGCGTGAGGTGAACTTTCCACGAACGCCAGGAAGTTGACCCCATGCGACGAGACATACCGCCCCTCGACGAGGTGCGCCGCATCACTCAGAAGAAGCGCGACGCGTGGTGGACCGTGCTGCTTGTCGACCCGGTCGCCACGCCTCTCGTGCGACTGACGGCCATGCGTACACGCATCACACCGAACCAGATCACCTGGGGCGCGTTCCTGTTGGGGCTCGTCTCCGCGGCGTTCTTCGCGCTCGGTGACTGGCGGTGGCTCATCGCCGGTGCCGTCGTCTACCACCTCAGCTTCATCCTCGACTGCATGGACGGCAAGGTCGCCAGACTCACCGGCACCGGCTCGGTGTTCGGTGCCTGGCTCGACTTCGTCTTCGACCGGATCCGCGTGATGGCGTGTGCGGTGGCGTTGATGTGGGGTCAGTACGACCGCACCGGCGAGTCCCTGTACATCTGGGCCGCGGTCGCCGTGGTCGGACTCGACACGTTGCGCTACATCAACTCCCTCGAGATCTTCAAGATCCGCCATTCCATGCGCAAGCAGATCAAGGTGCGGATGAGGGCCGCGCGGCGCGCGGAGAACCAGGCCGAGCTCGCCTTCATGGAGGATCTGCTGCGGGACAATCCCGAGGCGGACATCGAGCAGGATCTGCAGAAGGCGCGGTCGGAGGCGGGGATTCCGGAGGCGGAGGCGCCGGAGGTCGCCCCTGTGGTCAAGCCTCAGGTCATCGACCTGCATCAGGAGTTCCGGCGCAAGTTCCCCGCCTATCTGCGGGCCCGCTCCTTCCTGCTGCGCCACCGCATCCGCGCGCACCTGGTGAGCGGCATCGAGTTCCAGATGGGCGTCTTCATGATCGGGCCGCTCTTCGACGTGGTGCTGCCGGCGACGATCGTCTCCGGGGCGCTGCTGCTGGTCTTCGAGCTGGCCATCATTTACAAGCTGCTGCTGTCCACGCGTGACTTCACGCGGACGATCGACTCCTTCGAGGAGCGGAAGGTCATGGCCGCGGCATAAGGGGTTACAGCCACCTCGAGTGTGAGGTGGCTGTAACAATCCCCTTACATCTAGGGGCACTTGGGGCGCTTCGGCAGGTCGATGTCCGATCTGCGGACAGGGGTCCGTTTTGTTATTACAGAACCTTGTTGAACAAGTCACAGGTGTATGTAGGTATTGATCTGCGCGCGTCAATCAGACAGGGTTTCGTCCCAACACCCGGAGATCTTCCGGAGATCAACGGGTGTTGCAGTGAACTTTTGAAATCCCCCACATCCCCCCACAATCACCACGAGGAGACCCCTCTTCATGGCAACTCACAAGCGCGCTCGCACGCTGAAGCTCACCGCTGCGATAGCCACGACCGCAACCGCGATCGGTGTGACCGTCTTCGCCACCTCCTTCGCCGGTGCGGCCACCCCCGCCGAGGGCAAGGTCTACGGCGCGGACGCCAAGGGTGCCGTCGCCGGCAGCTACATCGTCATGCTCGACGAGAAGGCCGACAAGGGCGCCAAGTCCGACCTCGCCGAGGAGTACGGCGGCTCGCTCAAGCGCAACTACTCCTCCGCGATCAACGGCTTCTCGGCCAAGGGTCTGACCGAGACCGAGGCCAAGCAGCTGGCCGCCGACCCGGCCGTCGGCAAGGTCGTCCAGTCGAAGAAGTTCACCATCGACGCCACCCAGGACAACCCGCCGTCGTGGGGCCTTGACCGCATCGACCAGGCGGACACCGCGGGCGACAAGAAGTACACGTACCCGGACGCGGCCGGTGAGGGCGCCACGGCGTACGTCATCGACACCGGTGTCCGCGTCAGCCACAAGGACTTCGGCGGCCGCGCCGTCTCCGGCTTCGACGCCGTCGACAACGACGACAACGCTGACGACGGCAACGGCCACGGCACCCACGTCGCCGGCACCATCGCCGGTGAGGCGCACGGTGTCGCCAAGAAGGCGAAGATCGTCGCGGTCCGCGTCCTGGACGACCAGGGCTCCGGCACCACCGAGCAGGTCGTCGCGGGCATCGACTGGGTCACCAAGAACCACGAGGGCCCCTCGGTCGCCAACATGAGCCTCGGCGGCGGCGCCGACGAGGCCCTCGACGCCGCGGTCCAGAAGGCCATCGCGGCCGGTGTGACCTTCGGTGTCGCGGCCGGCAACGAGTCGACCGACGCCTCGCAGGGCTCGCCGGCCCGCGTGAAGGAGGCCATCACGGTCGCCTCCTCCACCAAGGACGACGAGCAGTCCGACTTCTCCAACTACGGCGAGGTCGTGGACATCTACGCCCCGGGTTCGGACATCACGTCCGCCTGGAACACCGGTGACGACGCCACCAACACCATCTCCGGTACGTCGATGGCCACCCCGCACGTCGTCGGCGCCGCCGCCGTCTACGTCGCCGCCCACCCGGACGCCAAGCCGGACGCCGTCGCCAAGGCGCTGACCGACGGTGCGACCCCGGACAAGATCTCGAACCCGAGCGAGGGCACGCCCAACAAGCTGCTCAAGGTGGTCGAGTAGGGCACAGGGCGAACGCCCTTGTGTTGCTCCCTTGAGTAACACCCAGTGAACCGAGGGCCCGCGCGCCCCCCCCCCCCGGGCGGGGCGGGCCGGCCAAGGTTGTGGGGTTTAGGTGCAAGCCGAAGCCGCGCGCCCACCCCGCCGCCACGGGGGGGGGCCAAAAAA
>NZ_JBHYIG010000076.1:0-33119 GCF_042740015.1 Streptomyces sp. NPDC059037 | reverse complement strand
TGCGGTGCGCTTCGGTTTTTTTTTCTCACTTGACTTTGATTTGTGGCGGGGGGGGGGCGCCCCCCCCGGGCCCCCGGGGAACTGCGCGATCAGCCACGACGCCCCCGCGGACAAAGTCCCGCCCGCCCCGCCACAGGGCACCCCCGGAACCGCCCCCGAGAGGAAATTCATTGGCCCCGCCACGCGCCCCCCGCATAAGATGCCCGGTCTGCCCGCGGGAAGCGCACCCGCCGTCGCCCGGACGGAAACCGGTCGGCCCCCCTGTCGCACACGCACCCGCATCGCCGGAGAGCTTCCATGCCCGCAGAGTCCGACCCCCTGGCCCGCGAACGGGCCCACCTCGCCGCCTCCCGCGGAGCGCTCCGCGCCATGCGTGAGGACGCCGAGGCCCTCGACATCCGTGACGTCACCGCGAACTGGGTGAACGCCGCCGTCCTGCAGAGCCAGATCGACGAGCGGATCAAGTCCCTCGCCGATCTCTCGCACACGCCTCTCTTCTTCGGACGGCTCGACTATCTGCACGCCCCCGGCGCCGAGCAGGCGGAAGGCGCCGAGGGCGAGCAGTTCTACATCGGGCGGCGGCATGTGCACGACGGCGATGGCGATCCGATGGTCATCGACTGGCGCGCGCCGGTCTCCCAGCCGTTCTACCGGGCCTCCAAGAAGGACCCGATGGACATCGCCCTGCGGCGCCGCTTCGGCTACACCGGCGGCGAGCTCACCGCGTACGAGGACGAGCACCTCAGCGACGCCACTGAGGACCAGCAGACCAGCAAGCTCCTCCAGCAGGAGATCGAGCGGCCGCGCGTGGGGCCGATGCGGGACATCGTCGCCACCATCCAGCCCGAGCAGGACGAGATCGTCCGCAGTGGTCTTGGCGGAAGCGTGTGCGTCCAGGGCGGGCCCGGGACCGGGAAGACCGCCGTCGGGCTGCACCGTGTCGCCTATCTGCTGTACGCACACCGCGAGCGGCTCGCCAGGACCGGCACCCTCGTCATCGGGCCGAACGCCTCCTTCCTGCACTACATCGAGCAAGTCCTGCCCGCCCTCGGGGAGTTGGAGGTCAGGCAGGCCACCGTCGACGATCTCGTCGCGCATGTGGAGGTGCGGGGCACGGATGACCCCATCGCCGCCCTCGTCAAGGGCGACGCCCGCATGGCCGAGGTGCTGCGCAAGGCCGTGCGGTCGCACGTGACCATGCCCACCGAGCCCCTCGTCGTCGTGCGCGGGTCCCGGCGGTGGCGTGTGCCCGCCCATGAAATCGAGGAGATCGCGGGGGAGTTGCTCGAACGCGACATTCGGTACGGGGCCGCTCGTGACGCCCTTCCCCAGCGCATCGCCCACGCCGTCCTCGTCCGCATGGAGCAGGCCGGCGAGGCCCCCGACGACCGCGTACAGGACGCCGTCGCGCGCAACGCCGCCGTGAAGGCCGCGGTGAAGGCCGTCTGGCCGCCCGTGGATCCCGCGAAGCTCGTGCTGCGGCTGCTCTCCGACGCCGACTTCCTCGCCGAGCACGCCGAGGGGATCCTGGGCGAGGAGGAGCAGAAGGCCGTCCTGTGGGCCAAGCCGGCGCGGAGCGTCAAGAGCGCCAAGTGGTCCGCCGCCGATGCCGTGTTGATCGATGAGGCGAGCGATCTCGTTTCGCGTACGCATTCGCTCGGGCATGTCGTGCTCGACGAGGCGCAGGATCTCTCCCCCATGCAGTACCGCGCCGTGGGGCGGCGCTGCACCACCGGTTCCGCCACCGTCCTCGGCGACCTCGCGCAGGGCACCACGCCCTGGGCGACCCGGAGTTGGGCCGAGGCCCTCGCCCACCTGGGCAAGGGTGACGCCGTGGTGGAGGAGCTGACGGCCGGTTTCCGTGTGCCGCGCGATGTCATCGCGTACGCGTCGCGGCTGCTGCCCGACATCGCGCCCGGACTCGCCGCGGTCGACTCGGTGCGGGAGTCGCCCGGCTCGCTCGCCGTGCGGCACGTCGTGGACGTCGAGGGGCTCGACGCGGCGTGCCTGGAGGCGTGTGCCGATTCGCTGCGGCACGAGGGGTCCATCGGCCTCATCGCCGCGGACGCCCGCGTCCCCGCGCTCGCCGACGCCCTGACGGCGGCCGGGATCTCGTACCTCTCCCCCGGCCAGGAGACCACGGCCGAGGCCCGGCTCACGCTCGTGCCCGCGTCCCTGGCCAAGGGTCTTGAGTACGACTATGTGGTGCTCGACGAGCCCGCCGCCGTGGTGGACGGGGAGCCGGACGAACGGACGGGTCTGCGCCGGCTGTACGTGGCGCTGACCCGTGCGGTGTCCGGCCTGATCGTCGTGCATGCGGCCGGACTGCCCGCACAGCTTGCCTGACGGCCCGTCAGTCGGCCTTCTCGGACGTCTCCTCGGACGCCTTCCTGGAACCGTCCGCCGCGGAAACGGCGGACGGCAGGTGCGTCACCACCAGCGCGATGCCCGTGATCGTCACGATGCGCGTGGCCGCGTCCAGGCCGTTCCAGTCCTCCGACTGCCACATGGCGAACCACTCGCCGCCGATCCCGATGAAGCCCACCCCGAACAGCAGGATGAGCATCAACAGGCCGATGGTGCCCGCGCGTTGGGCACGGCGCAGGCCCTCGGGGCTGCGCAGGCCCCTGGCCCACAGGACCGTCGCCGTGCCGAGGACGAGCGCGGCCAGCGTCTCCCAGGCGATGATCACCACATACGCGGTGTCCTGGAGCGCGGTGGACTCCACCGCGCGCCACATCAGGTCGTCGTCCTTGAACGTGGTGTCCATCGCCAGGACATGGCGGACGAACTGCTGGTTGGAGTCGAAGTCGGTGATGTTCCCGAACGCGACGAGCGCGATGTAGAGCGCGAGCGTCCCGGTGAACAGCAACGCGACGACGGGCAGCGTCCCGGCCCTGAGTATTCGTTCCGCGGGACGCGTTTTCTCTGCTGGTCTCGACATGAAGTCCCCTCCGTTTCGATCCCAGTTGTATCGGCCCCGCGGGGAATCGATCAATCGTCGACCGCGGCCCTCCACCGGGCGACGGCCGCCGCGGAGACCGGTGCCGACCAGCCGTCGGGGCGGGACGCGCCGCCGATGTGGAAGGCGTCGACGCCGGCCGCCTTGAGCCGCGGCAGGTGGTCGAGGCGGAGGCCGCCGCCGACCAGGATCTGCTGCTCGTAACCGGGTTCACCGGACCGTGCCGCCTCGGTGAGGAGTGTGGTCAGGCCCTCGTCGACGCCTGCCGCCGAACCCGCCGTGAGGTAGGTGTCCAGGCCCGGCAGGTCCGCGAGCTGCTTGCGCAGGGCGTCGCGGTCGGCGGCCCGGTCGATGGCCCGGTGGAACGTCCAGCGGCAGCCGTCCAGGGCGCCGACCACCGTCTCGACCGCGGCCAGGTCGGGACCGCCCGCCTCGTCGAGGAAGCCGAGGACGAACTCGTCGGCACCCGCCTCCCGCAGCTCGCGGGCACGGCGTACGAGCGTGTCGACGTCGCCTGCGGAGAATCCGTCCGCGAGGCGCAGCATCACGCGCAGGGAGATGTCCACGGCGGCGCGGATCTCGGCAAAGGTCTCGCGGGACGGGGTCAGGCCGTCCGCGGCCATGTCGGTGACCAGCTCGAGGCGGTCGGCGCCTCCCGCCTGGGCGGCGACGGCGTCCTCGGCATCGAGGGCGATCACCTCCAGGACTGCACGCTTGCTCATGGATGTCTTCCTTCGGGTCCGGCGCCTCGGGGGCGGAAAGGAACGTAGAACACAGGTCTAGTCCAATTCCCCAGCCTACGCGCAGATCGCCCCGGCGCTACCCAAGCGCACCGGGGCGATCTTAAGGACGCGTACTCAGCCTTGAAGACGCGTACTCAGCTCAGCGGCTTGAACCCCCTCAGGCGCAGGCTGTTGCCGACCACGAAGACCGAGGAGAAGGCCATCGCGGCGCCCGCGATCATCGGGTTCAGGAGGCCGGAGGCCGCCAGGGGCAGCGCGCCCACGTTGTAGGCGAAGGCCCAGAAGAGGTTGGACTTGATCGTGCCGAGGGTGCGGCGCGAGAGGCGGATGGCGTCGGCCGCCGCCCGCAGGTCGCCCCGTACGAGCGTCAGGTCGCCCGCCTCGATCGCGGCGTCCGTGCCCGTACCCATCGCCAGGCCCAGGTCGGCCTGGGCGAGCGCGGCCGCGTCGTTCACGCCGTCGCCGACCATCGCGACGCTGCGGCCCTCCGCCTGGAGGCGCTTGACGACGTCGACCTTGTCCTGCGGCATGACCTCGGCGATCACGTCATCGGGGGCGATGCCGACCTCCGCGGCCACCGACGCCGCGACGGCCTTGTTGTCGCCGGTCAGGAGGATCGGGGTGAGCCCGAGCGCGCGCAGCCGCTTGATCGCCTCGGGGCTCGACTCCTTGACCGCGTCCGCGACTTCGAGGACCGCCCGCGCCTCGCCGTCCCAGGCGACCGCGATGGCCGTACGTCCCGCCGCCTCGGCCTGAGCCTTGGCCCGCTCAAGCTCGACGGGCAGGTGGATCGCCCACTCGGCGAGCAGCTGGGTGCGGCCGACGAGGACCGCGTGGCCCTCGACGATGCCCTGGACGCCGAGTCCCGCGACGTTCGCGAAGTCCTCGGGGGTGGGCAGCGCGCCCGCCTGCTCGGCCGCGCCGGTGGCGACGGCCTGCGCGATGGGGTGCTCCGAGGAGTGCTCCAACGCGCCTGCCAGGCGCAGGACTTCGTCCTCGGTGGCGTTGTCCGCCGTGTGCGTGGCGAGCAGGGTCATCTTGCCGGTGGTGACGGTGCCGGTCTTGTCCAGGACGATCGTGTCGACCTTGCGGGTGGTCTCAAGGACCTCCGGGCCCTTGATCAGGATGCCGAGCTGGGCGCCGCGCCCGGTGCCGACCATGAGGGCGGTCGGCGTGGCGAGGCCCAGGGCGCAGGGGCAGGCGATGATCAGTACGGCGACGGCCGCGGTGAAGGCGGCGGTCAGGCCGGAGCCGTTGCCGAGCCAGAAGCCGAGGGTGCCGATGGCCAGGGCGATGACGACCGGCACGAAGACGGCGGAGATCTTGTCGGCGAGGCGCTGGGCGGCGGCCTTGCCGTTCTGCGCGTCCTCGACGAGCTTGGCCATCCGGGCGAGCTGGGTGTCGGCGCCGACGCGGGTGGCCTCGACGACCAGGCGGCCGCCGACGTTCAGGGTGGCGCCGGTGACGCCGTCGCCTGTGGCGACCTCGACGGGCACGGACTCGCCGGTGAGCATGGAGGCGTCCACGGCGGAGGCGCCCTCGACGACCCTGCCGTCGGTGGCGATCTTCTCGCCGGGCCGGACGAGGAACCGGTCGCCGACCTTCAAGTCGCTTACCGGGATGGTCTCTTCGCGCCCGCCGTCACGGATGACGGTGACGTCCTTGGCGCCCAGCTGCAGCAGCGCCTTCAGCGCGGCCCCGGCCTTCCGCTTCGACCGGGCCTCGAAGTAGCGCCCGGCGAGGATGAAGGCGGTGACGCCGGCGGCGGCCTCCAGGTAGATGTTCCCGGCACCGTCGCTCCGCGCGATGGTCAGCTCGAAGGGGTGCGTCATGCCGGGCGTGCCCGCCGTACCGAAGAACAGCGCCCACAGCGACCAGAGGAAGGCCGCCGACGTGCCGACCGAGATCAGGGTGTCCATGGTGGCCGCGCCGTGCCGCGCGTTGGTGAAGGCGGCCTCGTGGAAGGGCCAGGCTGCGTACGTCACGACCGGCGCCGCGAGGGTCAGCGAGAGCCACTGCCAGTACTCGAACTGCAGGGCAGGGACCATCGCCATCGCGATGACGGGTACGGAGAGCAGGACCGCGGCGGTCAACCGCTGGCGCAGCGGCCGCAGTTCCTCGTCGGCCTGCTGCTCTTCATCGGCCGGACCCTGCTCCGTACGGGCCGGGGCGGGCTCCTGCGCGGTGTAGCCGGTGGCCTCGACGGTCGCGATCAGGTCCTGGACGGCGACGTCCGCGCCGTTGTAGCTGACCTTCGCCTTCTCGGTGGCGTAGTTGACGGTCGCCTCGACGCCGTCCATGCGGTTGAGCTTCTTCTCGATCCGGGCGGCGCACGAGGCGCAGGTCATGCCACCGATGGCGAGTTCGACCTCTGCGGTGGAGGCCACCTCGGTGGTGCCGGGAGTGGTGGACATGGCTGCGGGCTCCTCGCGACGTGGGCTGGGTACCCGGGGTGGGTACCGCCGACAAGATCTATGTATACCCCTGGGGGGTACCGAACGCAAGGGGAACCCACCGCTTGACTTCATACCCCTAGGGGGTATCTTCGGAGGCGTCGGCCCGCATCGGCCCGCTTACGTCATCCATCGGGAGTCGCCATGAACACCGGACTGAAGATCACCGCCTTCGCCGCCGCGGTCGCCGCGACGTTCGGCACCGCGTACGGCGTGGGGAAGGGTGTCGACCCCGTGACCTCGCAGAAGAAGCCCGCGAGCGAGCACGGCGGCCACGGCGGCGGTGAGGAGGCCGACGCCGGCAAGAAGCAGGGCGGGGGCCACGCGGCCGAGGTCCCCGGCGGGCTGCAGATCTCCGAGCGCGGCTACACGCTGGACCTGAAGACCGCCCGCATCGACGCCGAGAAGCGCGAGCAGCTGCGGTTCACGATCGTCAGGGACGGCAGCGGCAAGAACGACAAGGACGGCAAGAACGGCAAGGACGACAAGGGCAAGAACGTCACGGCGTACGAGAAGGAACACGACAAGGAGCTGCACCTCATCGTCGCCTCACGCGACCTGACGACCTACCGCCATCTGCACCCGGCCCGCGCGGCGGACGGCACCTGGTCGACGCCGGTCGAACTCCCCGAGGCGGGCGGCTACCGCGTCTTCGCCGACTTCAAGCCCCAGGGCGCGCAGGAGGGCCTGACGCTGGGGGCGGATCTGGCGGTGGCGGGCAAGTACGACCCCGCGGGTCTGCCGGCCCACGACACGAAGGCATCGGTGGACGGCTACGAGGTCGGCCTCAAAGGCGAGTTGAAGCCGGGGAAGCCGGCGGGCCTGACCCTGAACGTGTCGAAGAACGGCAAGCCGGTGACCGACCTCCAGCCGTACCTCGGGTCGTACGGGCATCTGGTCGCCCTGCGGTCGGGGGACCTGGCGTACCTCCACGTCCACCCGACCGGCGAGCCGGGTGATGGCCGCACCAAGCCGGGGCCCGGCGTGTCCTTCCAGGCGACGGCGCCCAGTGCGGGGGCCTATCGGCTGTTCCTCGACTTCAAGCATGAGGGGAAGGTGCGGACGGCGGCCTTCACCGTCCATGCGGGGGGCTCCGCCGGTGGAGCGGACGCCGGGGGTGGGGAGACTGCCGAGTCGGGTGACTCGGGGCACGCGCACTGAGCGTGGGGCGGGGTTGTGGGCCGCTGCGGGTTCGTTGTGGCTTGTCGCGCAGTTCCCCGCGCCCCTACGGGGCGCCCCCTGAAGGAGCGCAGCCCCGAAAACGAAAGCCCCGGCCTTCCCCGGCCGGGGCTTTCGCATGTCCCGCCGCCCTCAGTCGAAGATCGGCAGCTCTGTCTCCTTCGCGCCCGCCAGTTCGTAGCGGGTTCCCGTCAGCGGGCGGCCCGTGTACAGCCTGATCAGGGTCGGGGCGTCGCCGATGTAGCGGGCCGGCGGGCGCTTGCCGTCGGGGACTCCCAGGGCCAGCGGCTCGTCCCAGCCGTCGACGTCGGCGTGCAGCGGCAGCGCAGACGTCCTCCTGCTGTGCTCCGCGAGCAGCGGCAGCGCGTCCGCGAGGCCGTCGCCGCCGTACGCGCCGGGCAGGCCCCAGGCCGCGCGCACATCCCCCGCGTGCACCCACTCCCCCAGTGACACGCCGTCGAGGCGCCCCTTGGCCTTGACCATGATCCCGCCCGCCTCGGTCATCCCGCGCTCCAGCTCGTCCACGATGCGGGAGTTGGACCAGTCGGCGCGTTCGGCGATGTCGCGCTCGTTGCTCTCGGGGCTGTACACGCCCTCCTCGAAGCGGGTCTCGACGACACGCATCAGCGCGGAGCTGCAGTGCGCGAGCACGTGCCGCACGGTCCAGCCGGGACAGCAGGTCCTGATCTCGTACGCGGAGTCGTCGGCCTTCCTCAACAGCGGGATGAGTACGTCGCGTTCGGTGCGCAGGAGCCGCCCCGGGCGCTCGGGGTCGTAGGTCTCGTCACGGTTCGTCGTGGTGGTCATGTCCGCCAGCCAAGCGTGTACGGCGGCGCGCGGCAATGGACACGGCGACGGACGGGCCGGAGTATCCAGCCCGTCCGGCGGAAGTATCCAGCCCGTCCGGCGGAAGTATCCAGCCCGTCCGGCGTTTGAGGACGAGTAACGGCGAAGCCGACGACAGACGGTCACCCCACTACGCGTTCACCTTCTCCTTCGCGGCCACCGACTCCCCCCGCATCACCAGCAGCGTCACGACACCCCCCACCGCTGCTATGGCCCCGGCGCCAACGAACGCCGCGCTGAATCCGTCCGTCAGCGCAGGCAGATTGCCCAGCTCCCCCGCCCCCTGCGACGTCGCGAGAGCGGTGAGCGCCGCGAGGCCGAGCGCGGAGCCCACCTGGTACGTGGTGTTGACGATGCCCGAGGCCAGGCCCGCCTGCTCCTGCGGGGCGCCGGACATCGCGGCCATCATCGCCGGGATGTACGCGAGGGACATGCCGAGCGCCGCCACCAGCGAGGCCGGAAGCACGTCGATCACGAACGAGCCGGTCGGGCCGACCTGCGCCAGCCACACCAGGCCGAGCGCGAGCACCAACAGACCCGTGCCGATCAGCGACTTGGCCCCGAAGCGGCCGAGCAGCCGCGCCGTGATGGCCGTCATGAAGACCATCAGGAGCCCCGTCATCGGCAGCAGCGCCGCGCCCGACGCGAACGCCCCGTACCCCATGACCTGCTGGAGGTAGAGGTTGAGGAAGTACCACATCGGGATCCAGGCCGCGCCGAGCAGTGTCATCGCCAGGTTGGCGGAACCGAGCCGCGGGACGCGCCACACCTTGAGCGGCATCAGCGGCTCGCGCACCGACTTCTGGATGACAAAGAACAGTGCCAACAGGGCCACGGCGCCGACCAGTTGGAGGACCGTCGAGGTGGTGCCCCAGCCGGCCTCCGGCGCCCGTACGACCGCGAAGACGGCGAGCGCGAGGCCGGCCGTGACGGAGACCGCGCCGAGGATGTCGACCGAGCCGCGCTTGCCCTCGACCGCGGGCAGCAGACGGGTCGCCGCGAGGGTCGCGACGCCGATCGGCACGTAAATGATGAACACCCAGGGCCAGCTCAGCCACTCCGTGAAGACACCGCCGAGGAAGACTCCGGCGGTGCCGCCCGCGGGGGCCGCCGCTCCATAGAGGGCCATCGCCTTGCCGAGCTCCTTCGGGTCGTGCCCGAAGAGCATCATCAGGAGGGTCATCGCGGCGGGTGCGATCAGTGCGCCGCCGACGCCCTGCACGGCGCGCCCGACGACCTCGACGGTGGCGGTCTGCGCGGCCGCGGCGAGGACGGATCCCGCGATGAGGACCACCCAGCCGGAGACGAAGACCTTGCGCGCCCCGAGCAGGTCGGAGAGGCGCCCGCCGAGCAGCAGCAGGCCGCCGAAGGCGATGACGTACGCGTTGAAGACCCACTGCAGCTCGCCCTGCGAGAAGCCGAGGTCCTGCTGCATCTCGGGGAGCGCGACCCCGATGATCGAGGTGTCCATGATCACCATGAACTGGGCGGTGGCGAGCACGAAGAGCGCCCACCAGCGCTTGGGATTGGCGGTTGACATGACGGTCCCCTCCTGAGAGTCCGAAGAGCGCGAAGAGCGCGAAGAGTCGAGTACCTGAATACCCCCAAGGGGTATCTAGCGCTGGGAAATTAACATACCCCCTAGGGGTACTCAAGAGTTAGGGTCGCCCCATGGCCGACGACAAGAACGACGAGCTGCGCGGGCGCTGGCTCACGACGCTGCTGCGGGCGCGGGACACGGACGAGTGCACCTACGACCCGTACAAGTACGCCGACAACCTGCTCGCCCGCTGGGCCGAGCCGCAGCGCCGGTACCACACCACCGCCCACCTGGCGGCGGTCCTCGACCACATCGACGTACTCGAAGAGCACGCGGACGACCCCGACCTGGTGCGGCTCGCGGCCTGGTTCCACGACGCGGTGTATCTGCCCGAGCGCTCGACCAACGAGGAACGCTCGGCCCGCCTCGCCGAACGCGCCCTGCCCGAGGCCGGGTTGACCGACGCGAAGACCGCCGAGGTGGCCCGCCTCGTCCGGCTCACCGTCGGCCACGACCCCGCCGACGGCGACCGCAACGGCGAGACGCTGTGCGACGCCGACCTGGCGATCCTGGCCGCCGCCCCGGACATGTACGCCGCGTACGCCGCCGCCGTGCGCGAGGAGTACGCCTTCGTCCCCGACGACGCCTTCCGCGAGGGCCGGGCGGCGGTGCTTCGCCAACTCCTCGCCCTGCCAAGGCTGTTCCGTACGCCGCACGGGGCGAAGGAGTGGGAGGGTCCGGCGCGCGCGAACCTCGCGACGGAAATGGAGCTGCTCAGCCCCTGACGCTCCCGTACGCTCGCCGCATGCTTTTCATGGGCGGGGATCAGGTGGACGAGGCCGTGGCGCACGCGGCACGGGTGCTGCGTGCGGCGGAGGGGCTCGACTGGAGCGTCAAGGCCGGTGGCCTGGAGTGGAGTTGCCTGCAGACCGCCGAGCACATCGCGGGCGATCTCGTCGCGTACGCGGGGCAGTTGACGGGCCGGGCGGCCGACGCGTACGTCCCCTTCGAGATCTCCCTCGACGAGGGCTCGGGCCCCGCCGACGCGATCAGCGTCATCGAGTCGACCGGCGGGCTGCTCTCGGCGGTCATCCGGACGACGCCGCCCGGCGTGCGGGCCTTCCACCCGTATCCCTCCGGCAAGGCCGACGCGACGGGCTTCGCGGCGATGGGTGTCGCGGAGGTGCTGCTCCACACGTACGACATCGCGCGGGCGCTCGGCATCGACGCGGAGCCGCCCGCCGAGCTGTGCGAGGCCGTGCTCGCCTGGATCTTCCCGCAGGTCACGCCCGCGTCCCGGCCCGAGGAGCAGTGGCCCACGCTGCTCTGGGCCACGGGGCGCGGCACGCTGCCGGGGCGGCCCCGCCTCGACGGGTGGCGCTGGCACAACTCCCTTGAGATTCCCGCAGGACGGATCGCCCTGCGGGAGGTCAGGCCCGCGGCGGCCGCGGATCTCGCCGTGGGCGGCACGGGTGGTCTGAACTGGATCGGCGGCGGGCCGTTCGAGGGGACGCGGACGGCGGCGGAGATGGTGACGAAGGCGTACGGATCCGGGGTGCACCGGCCCGAGTGGGGGATGTTCGCGCTGGTCCGCGTGGCGGACGAGGTCGCCGTCGGCGGGATGGGGTTCCACGGGCCGCCGGACGAGGAGGGGACGGTGGAGGTCGGCTACGACCTCGCGGTCGGCGCTCGGGGGTACGGATACGCCTCCGAGTCGCTCGATGCCCTCTCCGCGTGGGCGCTGGACCGTCCCGGGGTGGCCTCTCTGCTCGCCGTCATCGAGCACGGCAATGCGGCCTCGCAGGGAGTGGTGACCCGGGCGGGGTACGTCCGGGTCTCCGACCGGGAGGAGAACCGGGCCTACGTCCGTCGCGGGTAACGGTTCAACCCTTCCCGCGCGGAGCGGCGGCCCAGTCCGGGACCGGCCCGCACTACGCGATGTCGCTGTCGCCCTCGCTCGGCAGGAAGTAGCCGTGGTGGTCGCCGCCGAAGCGGTTGACCAGGGTGACCCAGCGGCGGCCGTACTCCTCGAAGTCGTCGATGCGGTCGGGATCGATCTCGTACTTCAGATGAACGGTGATCATGCGGCCCACCCTAGGCTCGAACCGCCTTACGCGGGTCTGCCTTTGGGCCTGCGCAGCCCCGCCTCCGTGAGCCGCCGCACCAGCTCCTTGGAGCCGATCTCGACCGCCCCCGCGCGCACCGCGTCCCCGTACCGGTGCGACGGCAGGTCGTAGTGGTCGCGCTCGAAGGCCCGGCGAGGGGCGCCGATGGCGTCAGCGAACGTGTGCAGTTCCTCGTACGAGACGTCGCTGACCAGGTGCGACCACAAGCGGCCATGGCCCGGCCAGGTCGGCGGGTCGATATAGACCGTCACGTCGGGCCCGTCCCCGTCAGGCCGCCCACCGGGGCCACGACGACGCCCGCCTTGCCGCACACCCAGTGCGGGTCGGGGCCCAACTCCGGTTCCACGTCCAGCGCGTGCGGATCGCCCGAGCCGCAGACCGGGCACAGCGGCCAGCGGCCGTAGCGCTCGAGGAGTGCGTCCTGTACGTCCTGGGCGACGAGCCCGGCGACGTACTCGATGCCGTCCGGCCACTGCTCGACCCACCAGCGGCGGTGCGCCACCGCCTCCTCGACCAGCGAAACAACCTCCGCCTCCGCGACCTCGCGGGCCACGAGGTCGGCGATGACAAGTGCGCGGGCGGCGTGCAGCGCCTGCTCCAGGGGGTCGATCGCGTCCATGCAGCCATTGTCCACCCCATGCGCAACCTGCCGGAGGCCCGTCCGAGATCGGGACCAAGGGGGTCTTGACCCTTCCCCGCTCCGAAAATATCTTTCAGGTGTGACCAATGATGTGAAGGAAATTTTCGCGGGCGCCGCGCCACCCGCCCCGGCCGCCCTCGCGGCCAAGGTGCGGACCCTCGCGCCGTCCATGACCCGCTCCATGCAGCGGGTCGCCGAAGCCGTCGCCGGCGACCCGGCAGGCTGCGCGGCCCTCACGGTCACCGGCCTCGCCGAGCTCACCGGCACCAGCGAGGCGACGGTGGTCCGCACCGCCCGCCTGCTCGGCTACCCCGGCTACCGCGACCTCCGCCTGGCCCTCGCCGGACTCGCCGCCCAGCAGCAGTCGGGCCGCGCGCCCGCCGTCACCGCGGACATCGCCGTCGACGACCCCATCGCGGACGTCGTGGCGAAGCTGGCCTACGACGAGCAGCAGACCCTCGCCGACACGGCCGCCGGACTCGACACCGTGCAGCTCGGCGCCGCCGTCGCCGCCCTCGCCACCGCCCCGCGCGCGGAGATCTACGGCGTCGCCGCATCCGGGCTCGTCGCCCAGGACCTCGCGCAGAAGCTGCTGCGCATCGGCCACATCGCCCACGCGCACTCCGACCCGCACCTCGCGGTCACCAACGCCGTCACCCTGCGGGCCAAGGACGTGGCCATCGCGATCACGCACTCGGGGTCGACGGGCGACGTCATCGAGCCGCTGCGGGTCGCCTTCGAGCGGGGCGCCACGACCATCGCCATCACCGGGCGTCCCGGCAGCCCCGTCTCGCAGTACGCGGATCACATACTGACCACCTCCACCGCGCGCGAGAGCGAGCTGCGGCCCGCCGCGATGTCGTCCCGCACGAGCCAGCTGCTCGTCGTGGACTGCCTGTTCGTGGGCGTCGCCCAGCGGACGTACGAGACGGCGGCCCCCGCGCTCGCCGCCTCCTACGAAGCGCTCGCCCACCGCCACAGCCCGCGCGGCAGCAGCCGCTGAGCCCGCGGCAGCAGCCGCGCCCGCACACGTACCGGACCCGCCACCCCCGCCCGCGTATGAAAGAGCCGCACGCCATGACTTCCACGACCGACGCCACCGACGAGAACTACGGCGAGCTCCGCGCCCAGCTGGACAGGCTGACCACCGAGGCGTTCCGGCCCGAGCTCTCCGAGATCGACCGGCTGCCCACGCTGGAGATCGCGAAGATCATGAACGGCGAGGACGCCACCGTGCCCGCGGCCGTCGCCGAGCAGCTCCCGGCGATCGCCGCCGCCATCGACGACACCGCCGAGCGCATGGCCCGCGGCGGACGGCTGATCTACGCGGGCGCGGGGACGGCGGGCCGGCTCGGCGTGCTGGACGCCTCCGAGTGCCCGCCGACCTTCAACACCGCGCCCAGCGAGGTCGTCGGCCTCATCGCGGGCGGCCCGAGCGCCATGGTCACGGCGGTCGAGGGCGCGGAGGACAGCAAGGAGTTCGCCGCCGAGGACCTGGACGGGCTCGGCCTCACCGCGGACGACGTGGTGGTCGGCGTCTCGGCGTCGGGCCGCACCCCGTACGCGATCGGCGCGGTCGAGCACGCGCGGGCCAGGGGCGCGCTCACCATCGGCCTCTCCTGCAACGCGGACAGCGGTCTCGCGGCGGCCGCCGACCACGGCATCGAGGTGGTGGTCGGCCCGGAGCTGCTCACCGGCTCCACCCGCCTGAAGGCGGGCACGGCCCAGAAGCTCGTCCTCAACATGCTGTCGACGATCACGATGATCCGCCTCGGCAAGACCTACGGAAACCTGATGGTCGACGTACGCGCCTCGAACGAGAAGCTGCGGGCCCGCTCCCGCCGCATCGTCTCGCTCGCCACCGGCGCGACCGACGAGGAGATCGAGGCCGCCCTCGCCGCCACCGACGGAGAGGTGAAGAACGCCATCCTCACCATCCTCGGCGGAGTCGACGGCCCCACGGCCGCGGACCTGCTCTCGTCCTCGGACGGCCACCTCAGGACAGCCCTGGACACCGCGCGCACGACCCGCACCACCTGACCCCGCCGCTGAGAGAACAGCGCCACCCCGTACGCACAGCAAGGCACCGCACCCCCATGGCACCTGAGAACAAGAACCGCGCCACAGCCGCCGCGATCCTCCCCCTCGTCGGCGGTGCCCGGAACGTCACGTCCATCGCCCACTGCATGACGCGCCTGCGCCTGAGCATCGCCGACCGCTCACTGGTCGACGACGAGGCCTTGAAGGCGCTGCCCGCCGTGATGGGCGTGGTCGAGGACGACACGTACCAGATCGTGCTCGGACCGGGCACGGTCGCGCGTGTGACGCCGGAGTTCGAGGCACTGGTGGAGGAGGGCCGAGCCGAACACACCCTCACGGCCGGCGAGTTGGCGGCGCAGGGAGCCGCGATCAAGGAAGCGAGGAAGGCCAAGAACGCGACCCCCTTCAAGCTCTTCCTGCGCCGCATCGCGAACATCTTCGTACCCCTCATCCCCGCCCTGATCGGCTGCGGCATCATCGCGGGCATCAACGGCCTGCTGATCAACCTGGAGTGGCTGCCGTCGATCACCCCGGCGCTGGCGGCCATCGCCTCCGGTTTCATGGCGCTGATCGCCGTCTTCGTAGGCTTCAACACGGCGAAGGAGTTCGGCGGTACGCCGATCCTGGGCGGCGCGGTCGCGGCGATCATCGTGTTCCCGGGTGTGGCGAACATCGAGGCGTTCGGCCAGAAGCTGTCGCCGGGTCAGGGCGGCGTGCTCGGCGCACTCGGCGCGGCAGTCCTGGCGACGTACATCGAAAAATGGTGCAGGCGCTGGGTCCCGGAGGCCCTGGACGTCCTCGTGACCCCCACCGTCACGGTCCTCCTCTCCGGCCTGGTCACGATCTTCGGCCTGATGTTCCTGGCGGGCGAGGTGTCGACGGGCATCGGCACGGCGGCGAACTGGCTCCTGGACAACACGGGCGCGTTCGCGGGCCTGGTCCTGGGCGGCCTGTTCCTCCCCCTGGTGATGCTGGGCCTGCACCAGGCGCTGATCCCCATCCACACCACCCTGATCGAGCAGCAGGGCTACACGGTCCTGCTCCCGATCCTGGCGATGGCGGGCGCGGGCCAGGTCGGCTGCGCGATCGCGGTGTTCAAGCGCCTGAAGAACAACACCTCCATCCGTACGACGATCAAGTCGGCGCTCCCCGCAGGCTTCCTGGGAGTGGGCGAACCCCTCATCTACGGCGTCTCGCTCCCCCTCGGCCGCCCCTTCATCACGGCGTGCGTGGGTGGCGCGGCGGGCGGCGCGTTCATCGGCTTCTTCTCGATGATCGGCGAAAAGGTCGGCTCCACGGCGATCGGCCCGTCGGGCTGGGCCCTGTTCCCCCTCCTCGACGGCAACAAGGGCCTGGGCCCGACAGTCGCGATCTACGGCGGCGGCCTACTGGTCGGCTATGCGGTGGGCTTCCTGGCCACGTACTTCTTCGGCTTCAGCAAGCAGATGCTGACGGAGCTGAACGCGGATGCGGATGCGGATGCGGATGCGGGCGAGTCGGTTGCGGCCCGGGGCGACATGGCCCCGTCGCCCGCCGGGGACGACGACGGCAAGGAGAGGCAACCGGCAGGGGTCTGACCGAGCTCACCCCTTCTTGTCCGTCACGTCGTCGGCCGCCCGCACCGCGATGGCCCTCGACTTGCCCTCGTCACCGGCGCCGCTCTGGGTGCAGGCGGTCAGCAGGGCGAGGGGGGCGACGGCGAGCAGGGGCAGGATGGCGGGGCGGGTCAGGGCAGAGGTCACGACAGGCTCCAGGGGTGACGCGAGGACGGGCGGCGCGCAGCTTAGGTGAGGCGGCCCCTGGAGTGTCCAGATACTGAATCTCACACCGCCGCATGCTCGGGCCGAGTCGCGGGTGACGTTCACTCAACTTCACTGCGCTGCAACGAAATCCTCTTCGGCGCGCCCGATATAGCCACAAACGTCCATATTGCGAGACGGCTTGACGGGCGCACAGCAAGTTCTTAGGTTCGCCTTACCTTACCCTCGGCCGAAAGATTTCAGCCATGCCTAAGTCCTCGCTGTCCTCACTCCTTCTGGCCGAGGAGCCCGCCAAGGGCCAGGCGAAGGAGACCGCTCCGGCCGGTGTGGCGCACCAGCACACCGTGCTCGAGGCGGAGATCGCGGCGCGGGGCGGGGAGACCAAGGCCGGGGAGTACCGCATCGGCTACATCGTGGAAGCTGCCGAGCCGTGGTTCCAGGGCGAGCACGGCGCGCACGGGAAGCTGGTCAACCGTGAGCCGGCCAAGAACGAGACGCATCACATCGAGATCATTCCGATGGAGGCCACAACCGGCCGCATCGTGCCGGACGTTCCGATCAAGCTCAAGGTCGTCGACGCCAAGGGCAAGGTCGTTCAGGCCCAGAAGCTGAACTTCTACCACGCCGAGTTCTTCCACTACGCGAACAACTTCTCCATCCCCACGGCCGGCAAGTGCACCCTGCGCGCCACACTGCAGCCGCCGACCTTCCTGCGGCACGGCGCCAACGGCGAGAAGCCCGCGCTGAGCGAGACCGTCACGGCCACGTTCGCCGACGTCGAGCTGAAGCCCGAGAGCTGACCGTGACCGCGATCCCCGCCAGACCCGTGGTCGCCGCGCTCTCCCCGCATGCCGGGGAGCCGGAGCGGTCAGCGGCCGCCGACGACCAGACCCCCGACCACACCGAGGCCGCGCACACGCCGCTCTGGGTTCTCGCCGCCGCGGGTTTCCTGAGCTGCGCCGCCCTGGCCGCCGTCTGCTGGATGTCCGGTCACGTCCACGCCGATCCGGCGCTGCAGACCGTAGCCCGCTTTCTGCATGTCGCGGCCCTCGTCGTCGGCCTCGGCGCGGTGCTCGCCGTGGACTGGTTCGCCGTCCTGTGGCTCCTTGGCCGCCGCCGCCTGGCCGACATCCTGAACACGGCCTGCACGCTCCAGGTCCCGATCTGGCTCGGCCTTGCCGGTCTTGCGGCCACCGGCCTGTTCCTGCATCCGGACCTGAACTCCCCGCTGACCCTGATCAAACTCGGACTCGTCCTGGCCGTCACCGTCAACGGCCTCTACGCCCACCGGCTCGGCCAGCACCTCGACCGGTACCGGGACCGGCGGGTGCCCCGCGGCCTCCTCGTCCGGTCGGGTGCCGTCGCCACCGTCAGCCAGCTCGGCTGGTGGGGCGCCAGCCTGATCGGCTTCATCAACAGCCAGTCCTGAGCCCGCCCTGAGCCCGCCCTGCAAGGAGACCGCATGTTCGCCAACTACCTCATCGGCCTGCGTGAGGGCCTTGAGGCCAGCCTCGGATGGTCTTCTGGATGCGCCGTACCGCCCGGCATCTGCGGGCCGCGTTGCACGGAAAGCTGGGCCAGGCCCTGGCCATCGGCAGCGGCGCGCTGGTGGCGACCGCCTTCCTCGCCGTCGGCCGCGAAGGCCTGGAGACCGCACTGTCCGTCTGGTCCGCCGTCATGCTCGGCTGGCTGTTCTACCGGGGCGCCCTGCGGATCAACCTTGCGAAGTTCTTCACCTGGACCGGCGCCCTGCTCGTCGTCGTCGCGGCAGGAGTCCTCGCATACGGCATCCACGACCTGCAGGAGGCGAGCGTCCTGCCCGGCCTGGACAACCGCCTGTTCGACATCAGCGCGACGATCCCGCCGGACAGCTGGTACGGCACCCTCCTCAAGGGCATCTTCAACTTCCAGCCCAACCCCAGCGTGCTGCAGAGCGCCTTCTGGGCGCTCTACCTCGTGCCGGTCCTCGCTCTCTTCCTCCGCCCGGCTTCCCCCCCCCCGGCGAGTTGTCCGCGAACGCCCCCGGAATTGTCCGTGATCGGTAACAGACGCATCCCTTGACCGCCGCGCCTCATCCTCCAGGTGGGTCGCAAGCGACCGGGGAGCGGCGAGGGACCGGGGAAAAGGGGCGGACATGGCACGGCACAGTGGCGGGCGGGGCTGGTACGGCAAGCTGCTCGGGGCGGCGCTCGGGGTGACGATGCTGGCCACGGGCGCGGGGGTGTGGAGCGCGCAGGCCGGTACGGCGGACGACTCCCCGGCGGCGAAGGCGCCGAGCAGCGCCGTCAAGCCGGTCTCGAAGACCATCGCGCACGCCTCGGAGGCGGGAAAGCGCGGCGTCAACCTCACCATCGACGACGGCCCCGACCCCAAGTGGACCCCTCAAGTACTCGAAGTACTGCGGGAGTACGACGTGAAGGCCACGTTCTGCATGGTGGGGACGCAGGCGCAGGCCCACCCGGACATGGTGAAGAAGGTGGTCGCGGCCGGGCACCGGCTGTGCGACCACTCGGTGTCGCACGACACCACCATGGACAAGCAGTCCAAGGCCTACCAGTCGAAGCAGATACTCGACGCCGAACGCATGATCACCAAGGCGTCCGGTGGCGTACGGCCGATGTACTACCGCGCGCCCGGCGGAGCCTTCACCCCGTACAGCCGCACGCTCGCCGCCGACCGGGGCATGCGCCCCCTGGGCTGGAACGTGGACACCAAGGACTTCGAGCGCCCGGGCACGGACGCCATCGTCGCCACGGTCGAGCGGGAACTGCCGAACGGCCCGACCCTCCTCTTCCACGACGCGGGCGGCGACCGCACCCAGACCGTCGAGGCCCTGCGCACGCTCCTCCCCCGCCTCAAGCAGCAGGGCTACACCTTCGGCTTCCCGGTCCGCTGAGCCCCTACCGGCCGCCGCAGCAGATAGACGCCCGCGGTCGAGACCAGGACCGCCATGCACGCGATGAACACGAGACCCGCGCCCTCAAGACCGAGCGGCTCCGTCAGTACGCCGACCCCGATGACCGGCAGCGAGATGCCCGTGTACGCGACCACGAACAGCGTCGAGATCACCGCCGCGCGCCGGTCCTCGGGAGATGCGGCGGCCACCGCGGACAGCGCCCCGCGGAACGCAAGGCCCTGCCCGCACCCGCCGACCAGTGCGCTGAGCACCACCAGCGGCAGCAGGTCCCACCGCAGCGCGCCCGCGAGCAGTGCGAGGCCGGCGAGGAGTCCGGCGCAGCCCAGTGGCAGTGATCGCCCCACCCCGACCCGGCCGATCGCCAACTGCCCGGCGGTCGAGGCGAAGAAGGCAAGCGCGACGACCAGGCCGCTCACGGCGTGGTTCTCCACGTTCAGGGACTCTGCGAGGAACGCCGGGCTGACCGAGGTGAACACCCCGAACAGCGCGAAACCCACGAAGGAAGCGATCCCCGCGGGTACGAACACCGCCCGCACCTGCGGGGGCACGCCGGGCCGCTGCGGTCGTACCGTGCTCAGCGGCCGCGGCTCCCGTACGGTCTCCGGAAGCCGCAGCAGGACGACGGCCGAGGCGGCGACCAGTGCGAGGTGCACGGCGAACGGCAGATACAGCGGCCAGGCGGCGTACTGCGCGAGCACACCGGCGAGCAGCGGACCGCAGCCGAGACCGCCCATGTTGGCGGCCGTCGCCACGAACGTGGCCCGGGAGGCGCCGACGTACGGTGCCCTGTCCATCACGTACGCCGTGGCGGCCCCGGTGAACAGCCCGGCGGACAGTCCCGAAAGCAGCCGCCCCGCGTACAGCCAGCCCATCCCGACGGCGGACAGGAAGCAGACGGCGCTCGCCGCCGCGCAGGCCAGGCCCCACAGCAGCACCGGACGCCTGCCCACCACGTCCGAGACGTTGCCCGCCAGGAGCAGCACGCCGATGACCCCGAAGGCGTACACGGCGTACACGACGGTGACCGTCAGCTCGGAGAACCCGAACTTGTCCTGGTAGAGGCTGTAGAGGGGGGTCGGCAGTGTGGTGCCGGCCATGCACACGGCGAACACCGCCCCGCTGAGCAGGCACTGGCGCCAACGCCGGTGATCACCATCCATGCCGCCGACGCTAACCCCGTACACGGCCCTCGCCTGCCATGACCTGGCCGACACCGCCGCCGGGCTGCTCGCCCCTACTGGTCAGGGGCGAGCGCGGTCTTCGCTTCCTGATCGATCTTGCCGGTGATGTTGGCGACGTGGGCCAGCGCGTCCGGTGACTCGCTGACGCCCCGCACCGCGCGCCTGGCGTCGTTGAGGGCGGTGTCGCCCGAGCCGTTGAGGGTCTTCACCCCCGCGGTGTCGGGGACGAGGTGGTTGACGTTGAGGTTGTCGTGCTCCTGGGCGAGCGCCCCGGAAGCGGAGGCGCCCGCCATGGCCGCGGCGGCGGCACCCGTCAGCAGAATCTTGGTGATCTTCATGCCAAGGGAAACGAAAAGCCCCTGACATAGGTCACTGCCCCTCACGGGGTGGTGAACAGCCACCGTCACGCGGCCCGGTCGTCTTCGCGACAGAGTTTCCGTGCCGCGGCGGGGTGCGGGCGGCCGGTCCAGGCGCCGTGTTGGCCGACGCGCCGTCGGTCGGCACGGGCCGCGGCGCCGGTGCCCCAGGTACGCCCCTGGTCGGCGGGGAACGCCCCTCGCGTCACACGCGTAATCGGCCGAAGTCGCCCTGTCCGAAAGGCTCCTGGCCCCGGCGCGGATCGCGGGGACCGGCTGCCGACGGCTACCCGGCGTACCAAAGATGGCACCGAACGTCATGACCACGCGTACGTCATCGCACTCCATCGCACCGGTACTCCCGGAGGGGACCTTCATGACCGAGCCCAACGAGCCCAACGAGCCCAACCAGCCCAGCGAGACCGACGAAGAGCAGATCGCCGAAGCCCTGAGGTCCGCCGCCAACATCACCCTGGCGCCCGGCCCCCGGGAGGTCCTCGAAGAGGCGCCCGCCCCGGACGAGGAGTGGACGCTGCCCGGCGGCAAGGCCTGGGTGTACCTCGCCAACCCCAAGTTCGGCCTGGACAAGCCGGTGATCCTCGGCGACGGGTTCAACACGGGGCCCAGCGATCTGGACTACTCCTGGGAGATCCTGGAGCGGGGCCCGTACCCGTTCATCAGCGAGCTGCGGCAGCGCGGGCGTGACGTCGTACTGATCGGCTTCGACGAGCGCAGCGCGTCCATCCTGGAGAACGCCGAGGTCGCGCGGGCCGCCATCCGCGAGGCGATCGCGCGGCGCAAGAGCGGCCATCCGCTGGCCGTCGGCGGGTTCAGCATGGGCGGCCTGGTCACGCGGTACGCGCTCGCCAAGATGGAGCACGACAGCGAGGATCACCGGACGGCGCTGTACTTCTCCTACGACAGCCCGCACCGCGGCGCCTGGATCCCGATCGCCCTGCAGTCCTTCGCCCACTACATCCGCAAGCTCAACTCGGCCTTCTCGAACCAGATGAACAGCCCGGCCGCCCGCCAGCTCCTGTGGCAGCACATCGCGGAGTGGGACGACAGCCCCGAGACCGACAAGGCGCGCACCGAGTTCATCGCCGAGCTGGAGCGGGTCGGCGGCTGGCCGCGGCAGCCCCGGAAGATCGGCGTGGCCAACGGCGTACGCACCGGCGAGGGCAACGGCATCGACCCCGGCGTGCGGGCATTCCACGGCAAGGGCCTGGCCATCACCGGCACCCATCTCTACACCCAGCCCGCGGGCGAGGACCAACTCGTCGCGCAGCTACGCGTGGTGACCCTGCGCAAGCCGCAGATCCGCACCTCGGGGCTGCCCGAGATCGACGGTGCGCCCGGCGGCACCCTGGAGGGCTTCGGCATCCTCGCCGACGAGCTGAACAAGATCCCCGCGATCATCGGCCTCGGCTCGGAGGCCGAGATCCGCGAGCACTGCTTCGTGCCCGCCGTCAGCGCGGTCGCCCTGCGTGACGTCGACACCCATCAGAAGCTGTACGAGCCTTTCCCGGAGAACTCCGAGGACAGCGAACTGGACGAGTACCTCTGCGCCTCCCAGAACGAGGGCCACACCCTGGTCACCGAGGAACTCTGCACCTGGATCATGGACCGGCTGCCGTAGCCCGGCCCGGCCCGGCCGGGCGGCAAGGGCCCCGCTCCGGGTGACGGAGCGGGGCCTCATGATGGAGCGGGGCCTCATGAGGGAGCAGGGCCGGCTCACAGCCACCGCGTCTCGCGGGCCGCCGCCCGCGCCTCGCGGCACCACGCCTCGTCGACAGGCGGCAGCTCGTCCCACGTCCACGGCTCGGCCGGGCTTCCGTCGGTCTCCAGGCCGTACGGGGCCTTCGGCGACCAGACGCGCGGCGCCGGGCGCTGCGCCACCCGGGCCTCCAGACGCTCCGCCTCCTTCGGCAGCTCCGCCTTGCGCAACGCTTCCAGCAGGGCGTCCGCGCCCTGGACGCTCTCCACGGAGACCTGGGGGACGGCGTCGCGGGCCAGCCGAGCGGCGGCGGCGTACTCCTCGGCCTCCGCCAACTCGTTGAGCAACAGGGCCAGTTGGTACGCGTCACGGGTGCGTACACGGGAGCGGGTGAGCAGCCCGTCGATGACCCGCTCGGCCCATCCGTCCTGCCCGGCATCCCGCAACCGCCGCGCCAGCGTGAGACCGCCGCCCCGCTCGGCGCTGCGCCGCGCAAGGCGCTCCACCAGGTCGGGCCGCCCCATGTCGCGCAGTTCGCCCAGCAGGAAGCTCACCCGCGTGTCGCCTGCGTCGGCCTCCGTCACGGCACGCTCGGCAAGCGCCGGGACCGCGTCCGTTCTGCCGAGCTTGGCCACCTCGGCGAGGAAGTACGCGGCCCATTCGGGATCTCCGAGGGCCACCCCCTCCGCCACGGCCCGGTCGGCGATCCGCGCCGCGGCCTCCGCCTCCCCCATCTCGCCCAGCGTCCACAGCAGGAGGGTGACGCCCGCGGCCCGGGTGACGTCGACGTGCCGTGCCGCCTCCTGGGCGAAGGGTTCCGTCAGGGCGCCCGCCACACCCGTGGCACGCAGCCCGTCCAGCATGAACGCGACGTCCTCCGAAGACCTCAACTCGACGTTTCCCGCGGCTCGTTCGGCGAGGCGGCGGGCGGCGTCGGTCATCCCGTCGTAGAAGCGCAACTGGTCGAGTACGACCCCGATGGCCTCCGGATCGCTCACGTCCGCACCGGCCGCGACCCGGCCTGCCAGCAGCCGCGCCGCCTCGGGCTCGCCCGCGTCGACCAGCTCCTCAAGGACCTCCAAGGCGCCCTCCTGGTCGCCCACGTCGACGCGCCGCGCCGCCTCCCGCGCCACGGCGGCGAGGTCGGCGCCCCGGTCTCCCACCGCATGCAGCAGCGCCAGGAGCGCGGTGGCGAGCCCCGCGTCGCCGAGGTCGGCACCGGGGAGCAGCCGGTCGGCGAGCCGGACGGCCGCGTCCAGGTGGCCCCGGCGCGTCAGGTGTCCCAACAGCCATGCGGCCAGCTGTGGTTCGGGCAGCCGCACCCGGCCCATCGGATCCCGGTCCAGGAGCGCCGCCTCCTGGCCGATCTGCGTCAGGTCGGCCAGCAGACCGGCGACCTGCTCCGGATCGGTCAGGTCCACCCGTGCGACCGCCCGCCGCACGATCCGGTCCACGGGAGCCTGCCACTTCGCGCGGGCCACACTCCACAGGAAGGCGCGGGTGCTCTCGCGCGACACGAGCCCGGCGTTCTCCGCGATCCAGAGCATCAACTCCTCGCCACGCCACACCTGGCGGGGCAGTGTGAGGAACAGGATCTCCAGCACATGCGGGTGGCCCGCGGCGATCAGCCGGCGCAACAGCAGCGTCGCCTGCTTCCGGAAGTCGCGCCGCTCGGCTTCCCTGGCCGCCACGAGCAGCTCGTGCGGGTCCGTCGTGTGCTCCTCAAGTGCCCGCCACAGCGCGGGAGTCGGCGCGGGCAGCGCCTCCTCGGAGCGCAGCGCCTGCTCCAGGTAGTCGGCGGGCTCGTACGCCGCATCGCCGCCCGCGGCCGTCCGTACGGCGACCAACGCGGTCAGTACGGAACGGATGTCCGTACGGCGGCCGTCGGGGCGCACCCCGGAGCAGAGGGAGCCCAGCGCGACGGCCGCCCAGTCGGGGTCGGCGGGCCGGTGCCTGGCATCGAGCGCGGCGTCGGCGACAGCGGACAGGAGGGCGCCGGGCAGGGGGGCGTAGTGGTGCAGGCCGCGTGCCGCGAGCGCCGCGCTGATGAGCGCGTGCTCGACGTGGCTGAAGCAGGTACCCGGGCCCGCGCCGAACGCATCCCGCAGCTCGGGCCCGCCGCTGAGGTGCGGCACGACAAGACCGTCGCGCCACCCCGCGTTCAAGGAGGCGGTCATCCGCTGGTCCCCGCTGGACTCGGCGAGCAGCCCCCAGCACTCGAGCTCCGGGCCCGTCAGCCGGTCGGGCACGGTCACTCTGCGCGTGGCGGGGGACGTGAGCAGCGCCCGGACGCGGTTGTGCGGGTCCGTCACCGTGTCGGGCCTGGCCAGGAACTCCTGGTAGGGTTCGGTCCACATGGTGCCCACCGCCACGATGCCGCGCTGTGCGAGCAGCAGTTGCCGCAGCAGGTCCGCCGCCGCCTCTGCGCCGGGTCCGCCGTGGAAGAAGCGCTGCGCCTCGTCGAGCCAGAGGACCGCGCCCGCGCCGATCCGCCCGGCACGCAGCAGCTCCAGGAGACCGGTGTGGCCCTCGGGCCGCAGCAGCGGCCGGTCGGGCGCGAGGGCGCGCAGCCCTTCGTACAGGGATCTCGTCTTCCCGGTGGAGGAGCCGCCGGTCACCATCACCAGGACGGAGCACTCCCCGGCGACGGCGGGCTCGATGCGGCGGCGCAGCTCTCCGTCGTGGCGGCGGCTCAGGTACGGGGTGAGGTACGGGAGACCGCCGGGGTCGGGTCCTGGCAGGACGGCTTCGTGCACCTCAAGGAGGGCCGGGTCCGCGTCGCCCGCGGACAGCACCGCCTGCGCCGGGGAGCGGTCATCGCGCCGCACCGGCAGGGCGGCGTCCTCCCGGCGGGCGGCCCGTTCCCACAGTTCCCGCAGCCGGGCGACGCCGTCGCCGTCGGCCCCTGTGGCGCGGGCCAGGGCGTGGACGGTGCGCCAAGTGGGCGGCGGATGGCCGTCGTTGAAGGCGTGGCTGACGGTGGTGCGGCCAAGGCGGACGCGGTGGGCCGCCGCGCGCCCGATGAGCCCGTCGATGGTCTGCCCCGCGCTGTCGCGCCGCTGCCTCAGCTCCTTGCGCAGCTGAGCGAGCGCGGCCGCGGCGTCGCCGCCCGCACCGCCCGCCACCGGCCGCCCTCCGCTTCCCCGTTCAACGGTGTCCCTGTTCAACGGCGTTCATTTTCCTCCAGGCGCACCCCGTTGCACACGGACTTCGGGACAGTCCTCACGTCCCTGCCGGACACACTCACCGAGGAGCCGTAGTGTCCCCGTCCCGTCTCGCCGTTCTCACGGCGCTCTCCCTGATCGTGGCGATCGCCCTGGACGTCGCCCTGCTCGCCGTCGCGGTCAGGACGCTGCTCGTATAGCTCGTACAGAAGGTCGTACAGAAACGCCCGAGGGCGGCACCCCTTCGTGAGAAGGAGTGCCGCCCTCGGTACGTGAAGACTGGCCTACCGAGCCGAAGAGGCTCAGAAGTCCATGTCACCGCCCGGCATGCCGCCCGGAGCGGCGGCGGCGCCCGCCTTCTCCGGCTTGTCGGCGATGACGGCCTCGGTGGTGAGGAACAGCGCGGCGATGGAGGCGGCGTTCTGCAGGGCAGAGCGCGTCACCTTCGCCGGGTCGAGGATGCCCTCGGCGATCATGTCGACGTACTCACCGGTCGCGGCGTTCAGGCCGTGGCCGACGGTCAGGTTGCGCACCTTCTCGACGACGACACCACCCTCGAGGCCGGCGTTGACCGCGATCTGCTTCAGCGGGGCCTCCAGGGCCAGCTTCACAGCGGCGGCACCGGTGGCCTCGTCACCCTCGAGCTCAAGCTTCTCGAAGACGGCGGCGGCCTGGATGAGGGCCACGCCACCACCGGCGACGATGCCCTCTTCGACGGCGGCCTTCGCGTTGCGAACGGCGTCCTCGATGCGGTGCTTGCGCTCCTTGAGCTCGACCTCGGTCGCGGCACCGGCCTTGATGACCGCAACACCGCCGGCGAGCTTCGCCAGGCGCTCCTGCAGCTTCTCGCGGTCGTAGTCGCTGTCCGAGTTCTCGATCTCGGCGCGGATCTGGTTGACGCGACCCTGGACCTGGTCGCTCTCACCGGAGCCGTCGACGATCGTGGTCTCGTCCTTGGTGATGACCACCTTGCGGGCGCGGCCGAGCAGGTCGAGACCGGCGTTCTCCAGCTTGAGGCCGACCTCCTCGGAGATGACGGTGCCACCGGTGAGGATGGCGATGTCGCCGAGCATGGCCTTGCGGCGGTCACCGAAGCCCGGGGCCTTGACGGCGACGGACTTGAAGGTGCCACGGATCTTGTTGACGACCAGCGTGGACAGGGCCTCGCCCTCGACGTCCTCGGCGATGATCAGCAGCGGCTTGCCCGACTGCATGACCTTCTCCAGGAGCGGGAGCAGGTCCTTCACGTTGGAGATCTTGGAGTTGACGATCAGGATGTACGGGTCATCCAGGGCCGCCTCCATGCGCTCCATGTCGGTCGCGAAGTACGCCGAGATGTAGCCCTTGTCGAAGCGCATGCCCTCGGTGAGCTCAAGCTCGAGCCCGAAGGTCTGCGACTCCTCGACGGTGATGACGCCTTCCTTGCCGACCTTGTCCATGGCCTCGGCGATGAGCTCGCCGATCTGGGTGTCGGCGGCGGAGATGGAGGCCGTCGAAGCGATCTGCTCCTTGGTCTCGACATCCTTGGCCTGCTCGAGCAGGGCGCCCGAGACGGCCTCGACGGCCTTCTCGATGCCGCGCTTGAGGGCCATCGGGTTGGCACCGGCGGCCACGTTGCGCAGACCCTCGCGCACCAGGGCCTGGGCCAGGACGGTCGCGGTCGTCGTGCCGTCACCGGCGACGTCGTCCGTCTTCTTCGCGACCTCCTTGACCAGCTCGGCGCCGATCTTCTCGTACGGGTCCTCGAGCTCGATCTCCTTGGCGATGGAGACACCATCGTTGGTGATCGTGGGGGCGCCCCACTTCTTCTCGAGGACGACGTTGCGACCCTTGGGGCCCAGGGTCACCTTGACGGCGTCGGCGAGCTGGTTCATGCCGCGCTCGAGGCCGCGCCGTGCCTCCTCGTCGAACGCGATGATCTTGGCCATGTGAAGTGGTCCTCCCGGACGGGGTGGAAATGCAAACGGACCGTGCCCGCGCCCGCGACGGACGGCCTGCGCGCCGTGTGGTTCCTTGCCCCACCCGGCCTGCGGACCTCGCTGACCCGATCCAAGTTCTGTCACTCTCACTGGGAGAGTGCTAAGCCCAATGATTAGCACTCGACCCCTGCGAGTGCAAGCGCCCCTGACGGATCTCAGACGTACCCGCTGACGGAGCCCGGCACGCACGAGGGGCCCGTACCCCTGTCGGGATACGGGCCCCTCGCCGTGAGTGCGTCGGTGGCCGATCGCGCCGAGATCAGACGGCGAGCTTGACCATGTCCGCCTGCGGACCCTTCTGGCCCTGCGAGATCTCGAACTCGACTCGCTGACCTTCTTCAAGGGTGCGGTAGCCGTCCATCTGGATCGCGCTGTAGTGGACGAAAACATCCGCACCACCGTCGACCGCGATGAAGCCGTACCCCTTCTCCGCGTTGAACCACTTGACGGTGCCCTGAGCCATGCCTAACTCCCCTATTACTGGCCCTTGCACGGGCCCGCACTTCGCGGACCCGGGTCAGACCTCACCCCCCCAATGGGATGTGGAGGTGTGCGCCGGAACGCGTCGACCGCGGCTGAATGTATCTGTCCAACTGCCGTCTGCAACAGGTCAATCGGACGAGAATTCCGGGCACGCCCGATCGGAAATATGCGGAGAATTTGCCGGACTTCAGGGCAAGTCGGGCCAGACAAATGCCGTGATCGGCTCAAATGGGCAGTGCACTTTGGCTACTTCTTGTCGGCACCAGACCGACTTCGTATATGCGCTCGGCACAAACGGAGAAGCTCGTTTCCCAACTGTACCGCGCTCAACCACATGGAATTGCCCCCTCCACTTCTCTCGCGGAGGGGGCAATTGAGATAACACAGGGTGCTTGCGTAAAGGATCAGCCGCCGGCACTGTGCTCGATGGTCAGCCTCCGGCGACGGCAGGAATGATCGAGACACCCGCGCCGTCCGGAGTGGCCGTCTCCAGACCCTGCTCGAAACGGACGTCGTCATCATTGACGTACACGTTCACGAAGCGGCGCAGCTTGCCCTGGTCGTCCAGGACGCGGGCGGCGATACCGGCGTGCTTCTTCTCCAGGTCGGCGATGACCTCGGAGAGGTTCGCCCCCTCGGCAGCGACCTCGGCCTGACCGCCGGTGTAGGTGCGAAGGATGGTGGGGATGCGGACGTTGACGCTCATGGGGTTCACCTCTGAGATACGGGGAGGGAGCGCCCCTGAAAGGGGCGCGGGGAACTGCGCGACCAGCCACAACGGTCCCGCAGACAAGCGAACAAGCTCAGCCTGCAAGCCCAGCGGCGCGGAACGCATCAAGGCTGGGCCGGATGGTGGCCGTGGCCTGCGAAGTGTCGGCGACCGCATCGAGGGTCTTGAGGCCGTCCCCGGTGTTGAGCACGACCGTGGTGAGGGAGGGGTCGATGAGGCCCGCCTCGATCAGCTTCTTGGTGACGCCGACCGTCACCCCGCCCGCGGTCTCCGCGAAGATGCCTTCCGTCCGCGCGAGCAACTTGATCGCATCGACGACCTGCTCGTCGTTCACGTCCTCCACCGCACCACCCGTACGCCGCGCGATGTCGAGGACGTACGGCCCGTCGGCCGGGTTGCCGATCGCCAGCGACTTGGCGATGGTGTTCGGCTTCTGGGGGCGTACGACGTCATGGCCCGCCTTGAAGGCCGCCGACACCGGCGAGCACCCCTCCGCCTGCGCGCCGAAGATCTTGTACGGCTTGTCCTCCACGAGGCCAAGCGCAATCAGCTCCTTCAGACCCTTGTCGATCTTCGTGAGCTGCGAGCCCGAAGCGATCGGGATGACCAGCTGGTCAGGAAGGACCCACCCCAGCTGCTCACAGATCTCGTACGCGAGGGTCTTGGAGCCCTCGCCGTAGTACGGCCGCAGGTTGACGTTGACGAAGCCCCAGCCCTCGCCCAGCGGGTCGCCGATGAGCTCGGAGCAGAAGCGGTTCACGTCGTCGTAGTTGCCCTCGATGCCGACGAGCTCGCCGCCGTACACCGCGGCCATGACGACCTTGCCCTGCTCCAGGTCGTGCGGGATGAACACGCAGGAGCGGAAGCCGGCGCGGGCCGCGGCGGCGCCGACGGCACCGGCGAGGTTGCCCGTCGAGGAGCACGAAAGAGTCGTGAACCCGAAGGCGCGCGCCGCCTCGAGCGCCTGCGCGACGACGCGGTCCTTGAAGGAGTGCGTGGGGTTGCCCGAGTCGTCCTTGACGAACAACTTGCCCTGCTCGACGCCGAGTTCACGGGCGAGGTTGTCGGCCTTGACGAGCTGGGTCCAGCCGGGGTTCAGGTTCGGCTTGTCGGCCACGTCGGCGGGGACGGGGAGCAGTGGCGCGTAACGCCAGATGTTGGCGGGGCCGGACTCGATCTGCTTGCGGAGCGCCTCGGGGTCACCGGTCGGCAGGTCGTAGGCCACTTCGAGCGGGCCGAAACAGGCCTGACAGGCGAAGATGGGGCCGAGGGCGTAGAGCTCGCCGCACTCGCGGCAGGAGAGGCCCGAAGCGGGGCCGAGGTCTACGGAGTTCGTAGCGGTGGTGGTGGTGTCGTTCGTTGCGACAGTCTGCGCAGCCATGGAGGCGAGGCCCTTTCTCCTCATCTTCCCCGCGGCGCATCTCGCCGCGAGACGGAATTGGCACCTTCCCCACCGTGACCTCGTCGGTCGGCGGGAGGGTTGCCGGGGCTTCAACGGGCCGTATCCCTCTGCCCCTCTGGATGAGCGCTATGGCGCCGGGCTCGCGGTCCCGGTGCATTTGTTACGCGATGGCCCCCGACATGCGATGGTCATCCGCGTTGTTCAAGACTGTAACCGAAGGCCTGGACGCTTGAGATAGTCGTCCGAACCGCGAGATGGATCACACAGAGAGGACCCTGACCTTGCTGGAAGAGGCCGAGCGCTGGCTGAGCAGGCGTTCCTGGTCCGTCGCCGACCGGCCGCTTGACCGGCTCACCGCGGCGAAGAAGGCGTCCGGCACGTCGGTGAGTGTCGTGCTGCCCGCGCTCGACGAGGAGGAGACGGTCGGCGAGATCGTCGCGGAGATCCGCCGTGAGCTGGTCGAGAAGGCCCCGCTCGTCGACGAGCTCGTGGTGATCGACTCGGGCTCGAAGGACCGCACGGCCGAGGTCGCGCGCGCCGCGGGCGCGCGGGTCGTGCACCGGGACGAGATCCTCCCCCGCATCCCGGCCGTGCCCGGCAAGGGCGAGGTGCTCTGGCGTTCGCTCCTGGTGACCGGCGGTGACATCGTCGCGTTCGTCGACGCGGACCTGAAGGAGTTCTCGGCGGACTTCGTCTCGGGCATCGTGGGCCCACTCCTGACCGAGCCCGATGTGCACTTCGTGAAGGCGATGTACGACCGGCCCCTCGGCGAGGCAGCAGGTCAGGGCGGCCGGGTCACCGAGCTGATGGCGCGCCCGCTGCTGAACATGCACTGGCCGCAGCTCGCGGGCTTCGTCCAGCCGCTCGGCGGCGAGTACGCGGCGCGCAGGTCGCTGCTCGAACGGCTGCCGTTCCCCGTCGGTTACGGAGTGGAGCTGGGCCTCCTTGTCGACGCGCTGCACACGGTGGGCCTCGACGCGCTCGCGCAGGTCGACGTCGGTGTGCGCAAGCACCGTCACCAGGACGGTCAGGCGCTGGGCCGGATGGCCGCGGCGATCTACCGGACGGCACAGCTGCGGCTCGCCCGCGGACACCTCGTACGCCCCGAGCTCACGCAGTTCGAGCGGGACGAGCACGGATTCGCGCCGCGCACCCACGCCGTGGACACGGAGGAGCGGCCGCCGATGGCCGACATCGCGGAGTACGCGGAACGCCGCGTGGCGTAGCCACGCGCCCAGCGGGTGCAGGCGCGGCCAGGCGCTCGGGTCTTCGCGCGACTGCTTGCTCCTGGCACGTATACGGCCGGGTCCCCGCGGGGGTCCGGCCGTACGTTTGAGGTTTCCCCGGAGGGGCTAGATTTCGGCACATGGTCTCCGAGCAGGCAGCGGCCCCGGCCGCCCAGGTCCTCGTCGCGTCCAACCGCGGCCCTGTCACGTACACCCTGGAGGAGAACGGGGAGCTGACGGCCAAGCGGGGCGGCGGCGGACTCGTCTCCGGGCTCAGCGCGATCGGGGACGAGGCGGACGCCCTGTGGGTCTGCGCGGCGCTGGGTGACGGCGACCGGGAGGCCGTGCGGCGCGGGGTCGCCGAGCCGGGCGTACGGATGCTCGACATCGACGCCGGGTCGCACGAGGGCGTGCACGCCGACGCGTACAACGGGATCGCGAACTCGGTCCTTTGGTTCGTCCACCACATGCTGTACCAGACCCCGCTGGAACCGGCGTTCGGCCCGGAGTTCCGGGCGCAGTGGGCCTCGTACGAGACATACAACCGGGCTTTCGCGGAGGCGCTCGCGGAGAGTGCCGGGTCCGGCGCCGCGGTCCTCGTCCAGGACTATCACCTGTCGCTCGTGCCCGGGATGCTCCGCGAACTCCGCCCCGACCTGCGCATCGGCCACTTCTCGCACACGCCGTGGGCGCCGGTCGACTACTTCCGGATGCTGCCGGACGACGTCGCCGAGCAGCTGCTGCGGGGCATCCTGGGCGCCGACCGGGCGGCGTTCCTGACGGGGCGGTGGGCGGACGCGTTCACCGCGTGCTGCGTGGACGCGCTCGGCGGTACGTCGGGGACGCGGATCGGGGTGCACGGGCTTGGGGCGGACGCGGATTTCCTGCGGGAGCGGTCGCGGCGGGCGGATGTGGAGGAGCGGCTGGTCGCGCTGCGGGAGCAGGTGGGTGCCGGTCGGCGGGTGATCGTCCGCGTCGACCGGACCGAACTGTCGAAGAACATCGTGCGGGGGCTGCAGTCGTATCGACAGCTCCTGGAGGACCACCCCGAGTGGCGGGAGCGGGTGGTGCACGTCGCGTTCGCCTATCCGTCCCGGCAGGACCTGGCGGTGTACCGCGACTACACGGCGGAGGTGCGGCGGCTCGCGGACTCGATCAACTCGGCGTACGGGGTGGTGGGTTGGACCCCGGTGGTGCTCCACGTGAAGGACGACTTCGCGCGGTCGCTCGCGGCGTACCGGCTGGCGGACGTGGCTCTGGTGAACCCCATCCGGGACGGGATGAACCTGGTCGCCAAGGAGGTGCCGGTCGTCTCCGACGAGGGGTGCGTTCTTGTTCTGTCGCGGGAGGCGGGGGCGTACGAGGAGCTGGGCGAGGACGCGCTGGTGGTGAACCCGTATGACGTTTCGGGGACGGCGGCCGCGCTGCACGAGGCGTTGTCGATGCCACCGGACGAGCGGGCGGAACGAACAAAGCGGCTTGCAGCGGCGGCCACGGCGCTGCCACCTGCCCAGTGGTTCCTGGACCAGCTGGGGGCGCTGGGGTAAGGGCGGCTTCCTTTCCCCAACCCCACCCCTACCCGAATCCTTTCCGGCTCCGCCGGCCGCGAGCTGACCGCAGATCACCGCCTCCGGCGAGTTCGTCCTCAAACGCCGGACGGGCTGAAGGGTGGGCG
>NZ_JBHYIG010000075.1:20646-33272 GCF_042740015.1 Streptomyces sp. NPDC059037 | reverse complement strand
GCTATGGCGTTGTGCCCACCCGTTCCGCCGTGCGGAACGCCTGCCCACAACGGGGACGGCGGACGGACGGGCGGAACACCTGCCCACAACGAGGACGGCGGACGGACGGGCGGAACGCCTGCCCGCAACGGGGTGGGCCAGCGGCTATCTTGATCTCCATGGTGACGCTGCCCAACTCCCGTACCGAAGACGACGGTTCAGCCGTGATCCGGGTGCTCAGTTACAACATTCGGTCCATGCGGGACGACACCGACGCGCTGGCCCGCGTCATCGCCGCGTGCGAGCCCGATCTCGTACTCGTCCAGGAGGCGCCCCGGTTCTTCCGGTGGCGCAAGAAGCTGGCGCGTCTTGCGCGCGCGGCCGATCTGGTGATCCTCTCGGGCGGCGCCACCGCCTCCGGGCCGGCGCTGCTCTGCTCGCTGCGGGCGACCGTGGAGCGGACCGAGGACGTGCTGCTGCCGCTCACCCCGGGCCTGCACCGGCGCGGCTTCGCGACCGCCGTCGTGCGGTTCGGGGGCGCCAGGCTCGGCGTGCTGAGCTGCCATCTGAGCCTGCAGAGCGACGAGCGGTACGCGCAGGGCGGGATGCTGCTCGACCGGCTCGCCGGGATGGGCGTGGAGCACGCCGTCGCGGGCGGTGATCTGAACGACCGCCCCAAGGGCCGTACGTTCCGCAGGCTCGCCTCTCAGCTGCGGGACTGCTGGGCGACGGCGCCCTGGGGCGGCGAGAACACCTCGACGCCGGGCGACCCCCATCAGCGTATCGACGCGATCTTCGCGACAGCGGGGGTCGAAGTGCTCGGCTGCGGCGTGCCGTTGGAGCTCGACGGGGTGAGCGAGGCGGATCTGCGGGCGGCCACGGACCATCTGCCCGTGCTCGCCGCCCTCAGAATCCCGGCAGCTCAAGGGGGTTAGACGGGAGTCAGACGACCGCGCCGCGTCCCGGGTCGTCGTCCTCGTCGTCGTCGCCCTTCATCCGTGTCACCAGCGTGGCGAAGCCGCCGAGGAAGCCGCCGATGCTGAGCGTGGCGATCCACCACGTCATGTTCCAGCCGAGCAGCACGGTGAGCAGGAGCAGCACCGGGCCGCCGATCACGGCAAGCCAGGCGAACTTCGCCGTCACATCGGCCTCGGGCAGCGGCGGCGGCTCCGGCGGGACGAAGTGGCCCTCGTCGTCCGCGTCCAGGTCGTCGTCGGAGGCCTCCGGCGCGTCATAGTCGCGCGGACCGCCGACTCCGGGCGCGAAGGAGACGGAGCCGCCGAGCGGTGTCCTCGTGCCGGACGCGTCGGTGTCCTCGGAGTCCTTGCCGCGCTTGCCGTCCGTCTGCGGCGGCTCGTTCGTCTCGGGCTCAAGGAGCGCCAGGTCCTCCACGGACTTGAACGGCTTGGCGCCCGGCGGGTCCGCCGGCTCCTGTCCGTACCCCGCGACGATCTCCTGCCAGACCGCGTCCTCGTCCAGCGGCACGCCGCCCTCCGGCTCCGCCTTCTCCTCGGGCTCGCGGTCCTCGTCGTGGTCCGGTTCACGTCGGTCCTGCTCAGCCACCGGTGGCCGTCCCTTCCTTGCCGACACTGGGGGCGAGCCGGCCGATGAACGCGAGGCTCTCCTCGAAAATCCGGTCCGCGTCGTGGTCCAACGTCGCGACGTGGTAGCTCTGTTCCAGCAGGATCTCGGTGACGTCCGTGGAGGACACCCGGCTGAGGATCCTGGCCGAGTCGACCGGCGGCACCACATGGTCCTGCGGGCTGTGCAGGAGCAGCAGCGGCTGGGTCACCTGCGGCAGCTCACCGTCGACCTGCTGGAAGAAGCGCCGCAGGGAGTGCGCCGCGTGCAGCGGCACCCGGTCGTAGCCGACCTCGTCCGAGCCCTCCTTGGCGATGTCGCTCGCGATGCCCTTCGTCGTACGCACCAGATGGCGGGCGACCGGCAGGGCGCGCGCCGCGAGGCCGTGCACCTTGTTCCCCGGGTTCACCACGACGATGCCGCGGACCGCGTCGCCGTGCTTCGCGGCGAGCCGCAGCGCGAGCGCGCCGCCCATGGAGAGCCCGAAGACGAAGACCTCCGCACACCGCTCGAGGAGCCCGGTCAGCTCGCGCTCCACCTCCGCGTACCAGTCCTGCCAGCCGGTGATCTGCAGGTCCTCCCAGCGCGTGCCGTGGCCGGGCAGCAGCGGGAGGGAGACGGTCAGGCCCTGCTGCGCGAGGTACTCGGCCCAGGGGCGCAGGGACTGCGGGGATCCGGTGAAGCCGTGACAGAGGAGGACGCCGATCTCGCCGCCCTCGTGGCGGTACGGCTCGGCTCCGGGGAGGACCGGCACTTCGGTCTCCTTCGTGAGATGTGGCTGCGGGGTTACACGGAGTACTTCACGGTACGCGACCGGACTGACACCGACCAGGGCCGTCGGGCCCTTTGGCCTTACAGCGGGTTAAGGTCTGATCCACACATAACAGGAGGCACTCGGTTTGATCTACGGCGCAATGAAGGTCGCCATCGGAGGGCCGCTGAAGCTCGGCTTCAGGCCCTGGGTGGAAGGCCTTGAGAACGTACCCGCCGAAGGACCGGCCATCCTGGCGAGCAACCATCTCTCCTTCTCGGACTCCTTCTTCCTGCCCGCGGTGCTCGACCGGAAGGTCACCTTCATCGCCAAGGCGGAGTACTTCACGTCACCCGGTGTGAAGGGCAAGCTCACCGCGGCCTTCTTCAAGGGCGTCGGCCAGCTGCCCGTGGACCGCTCCGGCGGGCGCGGCGCGGGCGAGGCGGCCATCAAGAGCGGCATCGAGGTCCTGGAGCGCGGCGAGCTCTTCGGCATCTACCCGGAAGGCACCCGTTCGCCCGACGGGAGGCTCTACCGTGGCAAGCCCGGCGGCCTGGCCCGCGTGGCGCTCGCCACCGGGGCGCCGGTGCTTCCCGTGGCGATGATCGACACCGAGAAGATCCAGCCGCCCGGCAAGGTCCTGCCGAAGCTGATGCGGCCCGGCATCAAGATCGGCGAGCCGCTCGACTTCCGCAGGTACCAGGGCATGGAGCACGACCGCTTCGTCCTGCGGGCGGTGACCGACGAGGTCATGTACGAGATCATGAAGCTGTCCGGCCAGGAGTACGTCGACGAGTACGCGACCGCTGCGAAGCGCCGTCTCGCGGACGAGGCGAAGGCCGAGAAGGAAGCCGAGAAGAAGGCGGGCGCGAAAGCCGCGGCGGCCGAGAAAAGGGAACGGTCCGGCGCTTAGCGGCGTCGGTGCGGAGGGGGAGCCGGCGGGCGCCTCCAGGGGTGGGGGAGCATGACCAAGCGCGTACGCGTCATGAGGATGTCGGTCGAGCAGCCGCTGTGGCGTGCGCTGACCGGCTACCGCGTGCTGACCATGCTCTACGCCATCGGCCTTTTCGTGGCCGCGTACGAGAAGTTCGACCACCCGTGGGTGGCCATCGCGTACTACGCGGTGCTCGCCGGGTGGACGCTCGGCACGCTGCCGAAGGTCGCGGGCGCCGCGAGCTGCACCAAGCGGTTCCTGGTCATCGACCTGACCGTCGCGATCACGGGGATCCTGCTCACGCCGGTCGCCGACTCGCACCAGCGGATCGTCCACGACGGCCCGACGCTGCCGTCGATATGGACGGCGGGCGCGGTGCTCGCCTTCGCGATCAAGGGCGGCTGGCGGTGGGCGGCCTTCGCGTCGGCGCTGGTCGGCGTCGCCAACATCGCGCAGCGCGGCAGGCCCACCCAGGACACGCTGCACAACGTCCTGTTGGTCTGCATCGCCTCCATCGCCATCGGTTACGTCGTCGAGGTGGCCCGCGCCTCCGAGCGCACCCTTGCCCGCGCCCTGGAGATCGAGGCCGCGACCCGCGAGCGCGAGCGGCTCGCCCGCGACATCCACGACAGCGTGCTGCAGGTCCTCGCGATGGTGCAGCGGCGCGGCAGCGCGCTCGGCGGCGAGGCCGCGGAGCTCGGCCGGCTCGCGGGGGAGCAGGAGGTCGCGCTGCGCACGCTGGTGGCGGGCGGCCTGGTCCGCACGTCCCATGTGTCGGAGGACGCCTCACTGGGGGCCGTGGTCCGCGCGGTGGAGGAGCCCGACGAGGACGAGGACGACGCCGATCCCTGTGACCTGCGCTCGCTGCTCTTCCCGTACGCGGGCGCCAAGGTGACCGTCTCCGAGCCGGGCGCCCCCGTCGGGCTCCCGCCGAAGACCGCACGGGAGCTGGCCGCCGCGGTCGGCGCCGCCCTGGACAACGTCCACCGGCACGCGGGCCCGGACGCCGCCGCCTGGATCCTCGTCGAGGACGAGCCGGACGCGGTGATCGTGACCGTGCGGGACGACGGCCCCGGCATCCCCGAAGGCCGCCTCGCCGAGGCCGAGGGCGAGGGGCGGCTCGGCGTCGCCCTGTCGATCCGGGGGCGGCTGCGGGACATCGGGGGCACGGCCGAGCTGATCTCGGTGCCGGGACAGGGCACGGAAGTGGAAATGAGGGTCCCGCGGAACGCGGGGGACCCGGAGAACGTGGGCAGCACACGGGGGAAGGCAGGAAAAGAACGATGAGCGAGCAGCAACAGCAGCAACAGCAGGACAGCCGGAACGGCAAGGGCGCGGTCAAGGTCATGGTCGTCGACGATCACCCGATGTGGCGGGACGCGGTCGCCCGCGACCTCGCCGAGGCGGGCTTCGACGTGGTCGCCACGGCGGGCGACGGCGAGCAGGCCGTACGCCGCGCGCAGGCCGCCGCGCCGGACGTCCTCGTACTCGATCTGAACCTGCCCCTGAAGCCGGGCGTGCAGGTCTGCAAGCAACTCGTCGGCGCCAACCCGGCGCTGCGGGTGCTCGTCCTCTCGGCAAGCGGCGAGCACGCCGATGTCCTTGAGGCGGTCAAGTCGGGGGCCACCGGCTATCTCCTGAAGTCGGCCTCCACCGCCGAGCTGACCGACGCGGTGGCCCGTACGGCCGTCGGTGACGCGGTCTTCACGCCGGGCCTCGCGGGCCTGGTCCTCGGCGAGTACCGCCGCCTCGCCTCCGATACGGCGCCCGGCACCCCGGACGAGCCGAAGGCCCCCCAGCTCACCGACCGCGAGACCGAGGTGCTCCGCCTGGTCGCCAAGGGGCTGAGCTACAAGCAGATCGCCGAGCGCCTGGTCATCTCGCACCGCACCGTGCAGAACCACGTGCAGAACACCCTGGGCAAGCTCCAGCTGCACAACAGGGTGGAGCTCGTGCGGTACGCGATCGAGCGCGGGCTCGACGACGAGTAGCCCTCATTCGAGTGAACATGCTTGATCAACTCCCCTGCGGAGAAACGGAATTGACCGTCCGCACCGTCCCTCAGTGACCTGGATCACCATTAGCGTGACTCGCATCAGGTCACTGAGGCGAAGGGACTTTCCATGGGGGCCAAGAAAATTGGCGTACTGACCGGAGGCGGCGACTGCCCCGGGCTCAACGCCGTCATCCGGGGCATCGTCCGCAAGGGCGTGCAGGAGTACGGCTATGAATTCGTCGGCTTCCGGGACGGCTGGCGCGGTCCGCTGGAGGGCGACACCGTCCAGCTCGACATCCCTGCCGTGCGGGGCATCCTGCCCCGTGGCGGCACCATCCTCGGCTCCTCGCGCACCAATCCGTTCAAGGTCGAGAACGGCATCCGCCGGATCAAGGAGAACCTCGCCAAGCACGAGGTCGACTCCCTCATCGCGATCGGCGGCGAGGACACCCTGGGTGTCGCCGCGCGCCTGACCGACGAGTACGGCGTCCCGGTCGTGGGCGTCCCGAAGACCATCGACAACGACCTCTCCGCCACCGACTACACCTTCGGCTTCGACACGGCGGTCGGCATCGCGACCGAGGCGATCGACCGCCTGCACACCACCGCCGAGTCGCACATGCGGGTCCTCGTGGTCGAGGTCATGGGGCGGCACGCGGGCTGGATCGCCCTGCACTCGGGCCTCGCGGGCGGCGCGAACGTCATCCTCATCCCGGAGCAGCGCTTCGACGTCGACCAGGTGTGCGCCTGGGTGACCTCGCGCTTCAAGGCGTCGTACGCCCCGATCGTCGTCGTCGCGGAAGGGGCCATGCCCAAGGACGGCGAGATGGTCCTCAAGGACGGTACGCAGGACTCCTTCGGGCACGTCAGGCTCTCCGGGGTCGGCGAGTGGCTGGCCAAGGAGATCGAGGGGCGGACGGGGAAGGAAGCCCGGACGACCGTGCTCGGTCACGTCCAGCGCGGCGGCACGCCCAGCGCCTTCGACCGCTGGCTCGCCACCCGCTTCGGGCTGCACGCGATCGAGGCCGTACGGGACGGCGACTTCGGCAAGATGGTCGCGCTGCAGGGGACGGACATCGTGCGGGTGCCCATCGCTGACGCGACGTCGAAGCTGAAGACCGTGGACCCGAAGCTGTACGCCGAAGTGGGGGTCTTCTTCGGCTGATGTCTGGTGGGCGGGTGCGCCCTGTGCCGCCCCTTCGCGGGCGGATTTTTTCCCGCCCGCCCACCCGTTTCTCCGCAGTGCCGTTCTGGCCGTACGTACCTACACTCGGCCCCATGGAGATCCTCGCCTTCGGCGTGCAGGCCGACGAGAAGCCGCTGATCGAGAAGGCCTTCGCCGCACACCACGACGTCCGCTGCCTGGACGTCTTCCTCACCGAGGACACCGCCCCCATCGCCGCCGGCTACGAGATCATCTCCACCAGCGTCAACGCCGACCTCGGCAACCGCGTCCTGCAGACCCTCGCCGCCGGCGGGACGCAGATGATCGCCCAGCGCTCGACCGGGTTCAACAACATCGACCTTCAGGTCGCCGAACGCCTCGGCTTCACCATCGCCCGCGTCTCGTACTACTCGCCGTACTCCGTGGCCGAGTTCGCCTGGACCCTCGCGATGGCCGTCAACCGCCGCATCGTCCGCGCCAGCAACCGCACCCGCGACTTCGACTTCCGGCTCGACGGACTGATGGGCCGCGACCTGCGGGGCCGCGCGGTCGGCGTGCTCGGCACCGGGAAGATCGGCGAGGCGTTCACCCGGATCGCGCACGGCTTCGGGATGCATCTGCTCGGCTGGGACATCGCCCAGAACCCCGTGTGCGTCGAGCTCGGCATGAAGTACGTCGAGAAGGACCGGCTCTTCGCCGAGGCCGACCTGATCAGCCTGCATGTGCCGCTGCTCCCCGCCACCCGGCACATCGTCGGCGCCGACGCGCTGCGGATGATGAAGGACGACGCGATCCTGGTGAACTCCAGCAGGGGCGGGCTCATCGACACCGAGGCCCTCGTCACGGAGCTGCGCGCGGGCCGTTTCACGGGCGTCGGGCTCGATGTGTACGAGGCGGAGGCGGGGCTCTTCTTCCTCGACAAGTCCCTCGAAGTGGTCCAGGACGACACCCTGGCCCGCCTGGTGACGTTCCCGAACGTCGTGGTCACCTCGCACCAGGCGTACTACACGCGGGACGCGGTCGGCCAGATCATCGACACCACGGTGAAGAACGTCCTGGACTACCGGGAGGGCCGCCGCGGCGAGAACGTGCTGGTCCCGGCGGCCCCCACAACGGCTTAGACCAGTACGCCGGACAGCAGCTCCCGCACAATCGCCGTGCCGCGCAGCGAGAGCACCGACTCCGGGTGGAACTGGACGCCCGCGAAGCCGGGCCCCCGCAGCGCGTGCACCTCGCCCGTCGACGGATCCCTGCTGACCTCGACGCCGTGCGCCGCGAGTTCCAGCGCTGTCTCCTCGTCGCAGTGGGCCACGAAGCTGTTGTAGAAGCCGACCGTCTCCGGCCGGCCGAACAGCTCGATCCGGGTCTGCGCGCCCTGGTACGGGACCTCCTTGCGGACGATGTCCAGGCCGAGTTCGGCGGCGAGCAGCTCATGGCCGAGGCAGACGCCGAGGACGCCGTGGCGGTGATCGCGGAGAACCTCGGCGGCCAGGGAGCGCAGGAAGGCCATCTTCGGGTCGGTGGCGTCCGATGGGTTGCCGGGCCCGGGACCGAGGACCAGCGGACCCTCGTGGGCGAGCACCGTTTCGCGCAGGCCGGGCTCGTCGTAGCGCCGGATCGTCACGTCGAGGCCGGAGGAGCGCAGCAGGTGCGCCAGCATCGCCGTGAACGTGTCCTCGCCGTCGATCACCAGGGCGTGCCCGGACAGTTCGGTCAGCTGCTCCTGCATCCGCAGCCAGAACGGCGCGAGCCCGGCCCGCCTGCTGTCCAGCGCCGCCCGCACCCGCGGGTCGTCGGCGAGCGCGGGGCGTACGCCCTCGTGGCGGGGCCGTCCGGGACGTACTCCCAGGGCCGCGAGCACGCCCGCCGCCTTCGCGTGGGTCTCCGCGACCTCGCCCGCCGGGTCCGAGCCGCGCACCAGCGTGGCGCCTACGGGGACGCGAAGGCGGCCCGCGGGGGAGATGTCGGCGGTGCGGATCAGGATGGGGGAGTCGAGGGTCTGAGCGCCGCCCGCGTCGCGGCCGATGAGGGCGAGGGCGCCCGCGTAGTAGCCGCGGCCGACACCGTCCCGCCCGAGGGGCTCGTACCGCTCGATGACCCGGCAGGCGTTCTGCACCGGTGACCCGGTGACCGTCGCCGCGAACATCGTCTCCTTGAGGACCTCGCGCGCGTCGAGCGACGACTTGCCCCGCAACTCGTACTCGGTGTGCGCGAGATGGGCCATCTCCTTCAGGCGCGGGCCGACGACGACACCGCCCATGTCGCCCACCGTGCACATCATCTTGAGCTCCTCGTCGACGACCATCGACAGCTCCTCGGTCTCCTTGCCGTCGGCGAGGAAGGTGAGCAGATCGTCCGCGGTGGGGCCATCGGCCGGGTAGCGGTAGGTCCCGCTGATCGGGTTCATGACGACCGTCCCGCCGGACATCCGCACATGCACCTCGGGGCTCGCCCCGACGAGCGTCCGGTCGCCGGTGTGCACGACATACGTCCAGTAGGCGCCCCGCTCGCCCACGAGCAGCCTGCGGAAGAGGGCAAGGGCGTCCGCCCTGCCGAAGCCGGGGATCTCACCCTCGTACGTACGGCGGATGACGAAGTTCGCGCCCTCGCCCCGCCCGATCTCCTCGCGCAGGACCCGCCCGACGATGTCCGCGTACGCGTCGTCGGCCACGTCGAAGGCACCGCCCTCGACCCGCACGTCGTGGGCGGGCAGTGCCGACAGGGCCTCGGTGAGCGGGAGTTCGTACGTCTCGTCGGGGGTGAGCACGGCCAGCGGCGTGCCGTCGTCGCGCACGTCGAAGCCGCGCTCCCTGATCTGCCGGAAGGGGATGAGCGCGAGGCCCTCGTCGGGGATGTCGGCGAGCCGTTCGTAGGTGCCGACGGAGCCGATGAGGACCTCCACCGTGTCGTGGTCGCGGCCGGGGGTGCGGCGGCGCAGGACGGCGAAGGGACGGTCGTCGGACAGGAGGTCTGTCAGGTGCATCGGTGTGGTTCCTTCTCACTCGGAGAGGAACGGCCCGGTCCGGAATTCCTGGTCCGGAAAACACTGAAGGCCGCCCCTCGGGCGGCCTTCGCGAGTCTGGGTACGCGCAGATTCAGTGGGCCGCCGGATGAGCGGGCCACCACCAGTCACGGGTCTGCTGCGAGTACATGCCAGGCACCCTAGCGCATCATCAGGACGTCGAGGGCCTCGTTGAGATAGGCGCCGAACTCGTCGGCCGCGGGCAGCGCCGACGGCACCGCGTGCCCGAGCTGGGCGTGCCCCAGATAGACCGTGTACGCGAGCAGACCGCGCCGCCGAGCCTCCGCCTCGGGGAAGCCGAGGGCGGCGAAGAGCTCGGCGACGTACGCCACCCGGCGCTCGGTCACGCGGCGCATCACATCGGCGACCTGGGGGTGCGACGCGGTCGCGAGGAGGGCGACCTCCAGGGGGTCGGAGGTCGCCGACGCGATGGCTTCGGCGAAGAGCAGCCGGATGCGCTGCCGGGGGTCGGGCTCGGCCTCGACCTCCTGGATCGTCCCCTCGGTGTTGATCTCCGCCCAGCGGTTCAGGGCGGCCTCGATGAGCGCGTCACGGTTGGCGAAGTGCCAGTAGAAGCTGCCCTTGGTGGTGCCGAGGCGGACGGCGAGGGGCTCCACGGCGACGGCGGCGATACCGCCCTCGCCGATCGCGGTGAGCGCGGCGTCCGCCCAGTCGTCGGCGGTCAGGCGGGGCTTCGCCGCGGTCTTCTTCTGCTGCCGTTGCACCATGTCCGTACGGTACCGTATGGTCGACCATACGCCAGCGTATGGAGGTGCGTGATGAGTGCGGTACTCAATGAGCACGAGCGCGTGATCAAGGCTCCGGCGGAGGTGGTCGGTGCCCTGCTCGACCGTCTCTCCGCCGATGACGACCCGATCTTCCCGACGCCCGCCTGGGCAGGGATGATCTTCGACCGCCCGCTCGGCGTGGGCGCGGACGGCGGCCACGGCCCGGTCCGCTACAGCGTCAGGGAGTACGAGCCTGGCCACCGCGTCCGCTTCGACTTCACCCCGCCCGACAACGGCTTCCACGAGCTGACGGTCGAGCCGATAGGGGAGCGGCGCTGCCGCGTGCGGCACGTCCTGCGGACCCGGCCGGAGGGCATGAACCGCGTCCTGTGGCCCACCCTCATCAGGCCGCTGCACAACACGATCATCGAAGAGGTCTTCGACAACATCGAGCGTGTCGCGACCGGCGGCTGCGCCCGCCCCGTGCGGTGGTCACCCCTGGTGCGGCTCTACAACCGGCTCGCCTGGGCCCGCCCGGAGACCGTCGTCGCACCGGAGGCCGCCGCCCTGATCCGCTCGGCGATCGACCGGCCCGGCTACGAGGACGCGTACCGCATGCCCCTGCTCCCCGGGCAGCCGCGCGACCCGGAGGCCTGGACCGGCATCCTGCGCGACGCCTTCCCGGTGCTTGCCCGCGAGGGCGACGAACTGCTCCTGGAGGTGGACACCGCCGGCCTGACCGCCCGCGCATCGATCCTGGTCGACGAGCGGTACGTCACGCTCAGCACCGCCGCCCGCGCCGACACCCTGCGCGGCCGGGTCTACTGGGCGGTGGTGCGGCGCGGCCACCCCTTCATGGCCCGCACGATGCTGCGCCGCACCCACCGCAGGCTGGCCCTCGCGACGCCGAACGCGGGCGAGCGGGAGCTGGCGCGCCGCCGCTCGGCTGTGTCGCCTCCGTCTCACTTGGTGAGCGGGTGAATGGACGGCGGACACGACCCCGTAATGTTGTCGGGGTGACCGTGAACGCTAAGAGCACCCCGACCGGTGGCAACACCTGGCGAGACCTTCCCGCGGCGCAGCAGCCTGAGTACCCCGATGCCGAGGCTCTGCGCGATGTGATCGCGGACCTCGAGTCGTATCCGCCGCTCGTCTTCGCAGGCGAGTGCGATCAGTTGCGCGCCCGCCTTGCGTCTGTGGCCAAGGGCGAGGCGTTCCTGCTCCAGGGCGGCGACTGCGCCGAGGCCTTCGACGCCGTGTCCGCCGACCACATCCGAAACAAGCTGAAGACGCTGCTCCAGATGGGCGCCGTCCTGACCTACGCCGCCTCCGTCCCCGTCGTGAAGGTGGGCCGTATCGCGGGGCAGTACTCGAAGCCCCGCTCCAAGGGCACCGAGACCCGCGACGGCGTGACCCTGCCGACCTACCGGGGCGACTCGGTCAACGGCTTCGACTTCGACGAGAAGTCCCGCGTCCCGGACCCCGAGCGCCTGAAGCGGATGTACAACGCATCCGCCTCGACGCTCAACCTGGTGCGCGCCTTCACCACCGGCGGTTACGCCGACCTGCGCCAGGTGCACGCCTGGAACCAGGACTTCGTGAAGTCGTCGCCCTCCGGCCAGCGTTACGAGCAGCTGGCACGCGAGATCGACAACGCCCTCAACTTCATGCGCGCCTGCGGGACCGACCCGGAGGAGTTCAAGACCGTCGAGTTCTTCGCCTCGCACGAGGCGCTGCTCCTCGACTACGAATCGGCCCTGACCCGCGTGGACTCGCGCACGGGCCGGCTTTACGACACCTCGGGCCACATGGTCTGGATCGGCGAGCGCACCCGTCAGCTGGACGGCGCGCACATCGAGTTCGCCTCCAAGGTGCGCAACCCGATCGGCATCAAGCTCGGCCCGACGACGACCACGGAGGAGGCGCTGCAGTACATCGAGCGCCTCGACCCGGACCGCGAGCCCGGCCGCCTCACCTTCATCGTCCGCATGGGCGCCGACAAGGTCCGGGACAAGCTCCCGGACCTGGTCGAGAAGGTCACCGCGTCCGGCGCGACCGTCGCCTGGGTCACCGACCCGATGCACGGCAACACCTTCGAGGCGGCGTCCGGCCACAAGACCCGCCGCTTCGACGACGTGCTCGACGAGGTCAAGGGCTTCTTCGAGGTCCACAAGGGCCTGGGCACCCACCCGGGCGGCATCCACGTCGAGCTCACCGGTGACGACGTCACCGAGTGCGTGGGCGGCGGCGACGAGATCTTCGTCGACGACCTGCACCAGCGCTACGAGACGGCCTGCGACCCGCGCCTGAACCGCAGCCAGTCCCTTGACCTGGCGTTCCTGGTGGCGGAGATGTACCGGGACCAGTAATTGCCTCGTGTACGGGGCGGTGGGGGGGGGGGGCGGTGTTTTTGGCCCCCCCCCCGCCCAAGCGGGGGGCTATGTGGGACGGCTGGGGGGGGGGGGGTTAT
>NZ_JBHYIG010000075.1:0-20636 GCF_042740015.1 Streptomyces sp. NPDC059037 | reverse complement strand
GCGCGCCCGGGGCGTGGGGGGGGGGGGCGTGGCCCCGGCACCACTTCTCGCCGCGGGGGGGGGGGGGGGGGGCGGGTCACTGCTGCCCCCCCCCCCCCACCGGCGTATCCGGGGCTTTTGCGAGCAGGAAGCGGCGGGTAAGGTTAGGTTAGCCTCACCGATCAATCGGGACGGGCGCCACTGATAGATCCTGCCGTCGATCCCGATCGATGACGCACCGGGGAGGTGAACCGCATGTTCGTCTGCAACTGCTTCGGCATCACCGAAGAGCAGGTGAAGAAGCATGCGGACGACGGTGCGTGCACCCCCCGCCAGATAGCGTCGGCCTGCAAGGCGGGCACGGACTGTGGTTCGTGCGTACGACGCATCCAGGCACTGCTCGGCCGGGGCGCTTGCCCCACTCGCGAGCTGGTGAAGGAGGGCACTCCCGCGGTGGCCCTCGCTCCGGAGGCGGAACTTCCGGAAGCTGCCTAGCTTCCCGGAGCCGGCTAGCTCTCCGGCTGCTCGACGAGCTGCGCGATGTAGAGCGGCTCGCCCAGCTTCTCGATCAGCTCCAGCTGGGTGTCGAGATAGTCGATGTGGTGCTCCTCGTCCTCGAGGATCGACTCGAAGATGTTCGCGGACGTGATGTCGCCCTTGCCGCGCATCACCTCGACACCGCGCTTGAGGCGGTCGATCGCCTCCACCTCGATCTGCCGGTCGGCCTGGAACATCTCGGTGACCGTCTGGCCCACCCGGACATGGAAGAGCCGCTGGTAGTTGGGCAGGCCGTCGAGGAACAGGATCCGGTCGGTCAGCGTCTCGGCGTGCTTCATCTCGTCGAACGACTCGGCCCGGGTGTACTTGGCGAGCTTCGGCCAGCCGAAGTTCTCCTGCATTTTCGCGTGAAGGAAGTACTGGTTGATCGCCGTCAGTTCGGCGGTCAGCTGCTCATTGAGAAACTCGATGACCTCGGGGTCGCCCTGCATCGCAGAGGCTCCTTCCAAGTGTGTTGACTGGCCAGGTAGCGCGCATCTTTGCACCGGTGTTCGGAGGTCGTCCAGTAAGTGCACGCTTAGTAGGAGTTGCCCGAATCAGCGTTTGGGCGGGGGCTGCCTGGTCACGTCCACTGCCCCGGGTCTGTCAGGATGGAGGCATGGGTCAGCCGGCGGATCACGCATCTCGGAGAGCAGCGGAGCCGGAGCTTCCACCGGGACAGCGCCTGCAGCGCGGCTGGCCGGTCACGCACTATGGCCCGGTGCCGAAGTTCCGCCCGGAGCGCTGGGAGTTCAGGGTCTTCGGGGCCACCGCCGACGGCGAGAAGCACTGCTGGACGCATGAGGAGTTCTCGGCTCTTCCGTACGCCACCGTCGTCGCCGATCTGCACTGCGTCACGAAATTCAGCATGCTCGGCGCCGAATGGGGCGGGGTGCCCGCGCGTGCGCTGCTCGACATCGCGCCGCCCGCGCCCAATGCCACGCATGTGATGGTCTGGGCCGAGTACGGCTTCAGCTCGAATCTGCGGATGGCCGACTTCGCCTCCGACCGCACGATTTTCGCCACGCACAAGGGCGGCGAACTGCTCACCGCCGAGCACGGTTTCCCGCTGCGGCTCGTGGTGCCCCATCTGTACGCCTGGAAGGGCCCCAAGTGGGTCCGCGGCATCGAGTACATGACGGCCGACCGTCGCGGCTTCTGGGAGGAGCGCGGCTATCACAACGTCGGCGACCCCTGGGCCGAGCAGCGGTACTCGTACCAGGAAGAGCCCGGGGACGGCCCCGAGCTCTAGTCCTGCGTACGCCGCTGATTTCGCTGGTCAGTGGTGGTACTGGTGCACCACCGCGTGGCCCTTGCCGCGGCCGATCATCCACTTGTTGACCGGAGTGGTGATCACGAACGCGGCGGCGAGCGCGATGGCGAGGATCCACCAGAACATCGGGTCCGAGAGATGGGCGTCCATCGCTCCCGGCCAGAACGCGATCACGGCGTTGTCGATCAGCTCCATCACCGCGATGGACAGGGTGTCCGCGGCGAGTGCGACCCGGAACGCCGTCTTGAAATCGACCCCGGCCTTGAGAACGCCGCGCAGGGTCAGGGCGTAGCCGAAGAAGAAGGCCAGGACGATCGCGAGGATCATCGTCTGCACGTTGCCCCAGCCGAGCGCGGTGCCGATCACCATGCCGAGGACCTCGCCGATGGCGCACCCGGTGAGGCAGTGCAGCGTCGCCTGGGCCGCCATGCGCCAGCTGACCTTGCCGATGCCGTGCGCGTGCTGCTGCATGGGAAGCCCTCAGCCGTCCCTGAGCTTCTTCAGCCGCGCCACGTCCGCCGCGTGCCCCTCCTTGCCGCCCGGTGTCTCGATGATCAGCGGTACGCCGTCGGTCGCGGGGTGGGCCATCAGCGCGCGGAACGGGTCCTCGCCGATGTGGCCGGTGCCGATGTTCTCGTGGCGGTCCTTGTGGGCGCCGACCACGTCCTTGGAGTCATTGGCGTGCACCAGCTTCAGCCGGCCGTCGCCGACCGTGTCGACCAGGAGGTCGAGGGTCTGGTGCATGCCGCTCGGCCCGGTCAGGTCGTGGCCCGCCGCGAAGATGTGGCAGGTGTCCAGGCAGATCCCCAGCTTCGGGTGGGCGTCGAGCGCCTCGAAGTACGGGCCGAAGTCCCAGGTGCGGGAGCAGAGCGAGAAGCCCTGCCCGGCGGTCGACTCGAGGAGGAGATACGGATCGTCGTCGTGCGTCAGCTCGTCGAGCAGCGGCAGCATCCGGTCGCGCACCTGCTTCAGCGCGACGGAGCGGTCCCGGCCGCCGGTCGCGGAGCCGGTGTGCACGACGACGCCGAGCGCGCCGATCTCGCGGGCGCGGCGCAGCGAATGGCGCAGGGACTCCACGGACTTCTCGACGGTCGCCTCGGTGTGCGAGCCGAAGTTGATGAGATAGGGCGCGTGGACGTACGCGGGAATCCGCTCGGCGGCACAGGCCGCGCGGAACTCCTCGTCCTGCTTCGGATTGCCGGGCGGCGTGGCCCAGCCGCGCGGATTGGCGACGAAGACCTGGACGGTCTCGGCGCCCATCTCACGGGCGTACGAGAGCCCTACGGAGGCGAGCCCGCCGGCCACGGGGACATGACCGCCGACGGGGTTGCGGGATGCTGCGCTGGGGGACTTGTTGCTGCTCACAGGGTCCAGGGTGGCATGCGTGCGGGGCCGGTCCTTCGGCGGATGCGCCCCCGAAGGGGCGCGGGGAACTGCGCGACCAGCCACGACGCACTCGCAGGCGATAACCGAGCCACGATGCCCCCCCCCGCAGGGGGACGCTGAGCCCCCGCAGAAGGCCCCCGGCCAGACCTAGCGGATCTCGATGGTGATGGTCGACCCCTTGGGGGCCTCCTCGCCGCCCTCCACGGACTGATCGTTCACGGTGTCCCCGAAGAGGCCGAGCAGACCCTTGTCCTCGTCGACCTGGAAGCCCGCGTCCGTCAGCTTCTGCGTGGCCTCGTCGACCTTCATGCCCTCGACGTCCGGGACCTCGACCATCTGCGGGCCCTTGGAGATCTGCAGCGTGACCGTGTCACCCTCGGCGAGCTGCTTCTGGCCCTCCTTGGGGGACTGGGCGGCGACATCGCCCTTGTCCTCCTCGGAGTGGACCCGCGTCGTGGCGATCTTCACCTTGAGTCCGGCGTCCTCCAGCTCGGCGGTCGCGTCGGCCTCGGACTCGCCCGTCACGTCGGGGACGTCGACCGGGGAGCCCTTGCTGACGACGATCGCGATGGCGGAGCCGGCCTTGCGCTTGGTGCCCGTGCCCGGGTCCGTGCTGATCACGGAGCCCTTGCGGACCTCGTCGCTGAAGGCCCTGGTCGTCATGCCGGGAGCAAGCCCCGCGTCCTTGAGTTCCTGCTTCGCCGCGGCCAGCGGGGTGTCCTTGAGTTCAGGGACCTTGACGATCTCCGGGCCCAGCGAGACGGTCAGCGTCACGCCGTCGTTGCCCCGGATGCGCTCGCCCGCCTTGGGGTCGGTGGCCATGACCGTGCCCCGCTTGTCGGTGTCGCTGTACGCGCGCTTGACGTCCTTCACCTCGAGCCCGGCCTCGTCGAGCCGCTGCTTGGCCGCCGCCTCGGTCTTCGCCAGGAGCGGCGGGACGTTCGTGAACTGGCCGGAGTTGATGTACCAGACGCCCGCGCCGAGGCCGAGCGCCAGGAGCACGGCGGCGACGATCGCCAGGACCCCGCGGCGGGGGTTGGACCGCCCGCGTCCGCGGCCGGGGGCCTGCGGCGGGGCCGGCGGCGGTGTCGCCAGGATGCTGGTGTGGTTGAGCGGGTCCTGCCGCTGGTCATCGCCGTCCGCGGGGAGCGACAGCTGCACGGACCGCGCCGCGCGCGGGATCACGCTCGTACGGTCGTCGGCGTTGTCGTGCTCCGTGGTGCGCGCCTGCGGCGGCACCGCGTCCAGCTGCTCGAGGGAGAGCGCGGCCCGCGCCTCCCCGGTCTGCCCGAGGAGCGCCACCGCGTCGTGCGGGCGGACGTCCGGGGTGCGGGCGGTGGCGGAGGCGACCAGTTCGTCGAGCTCCACCGGGAGGCCCGGGACGGCCGCCGACGGGGGCGGCACGTCCTCGTGGAGGTGCTGGTAGAGCACCTGGGCCGGAGATTCGCCGGAGTGCGGCTTGGCGCCGGTCAGCATTTCGTAGAGCACGACACCGCACGCGTACACGTCGACGCGGGTGTCGGCCGTGCCGTGCTCTATCTGCTCGGGCGCGAGATAAGAGACCGTCCCGAGGACCGTGCCGGTCGTGTTCGTGACGGTGTCCACCGCGCGCACGAGGCCGAAGTCGGCGACCTTGACCCGGCCGTCGTCCCCTATGAGGACGTTCTCCGGCTTCATGTCGCGGTGCACGAACCCGGCGCGGTGCGCGGCGCCGAGCGCGGCGAGCACCGGCTCCAGGATGTCGAGCGCGGCCCGCGGCTGCAGGGCGCCGCGCTCGCGCAGGACGTCGCGCAGGGTGCACCCGGCGATGTACTCCATCGCCAGATAGACGTACGCACCGTCGGTGCCCTGGTCGTAGACCCCCACCACGTTCGGGTGCGAGAGCCGGGCGACCGACTTCGCCTCGCGGATGAAGCGGTCGACGAACGAGACGTCGGCGGCGAGCGTCGGGTGCATCACCTTGAGCGCGAGCACGCGGTCGAGGCGGGTGTCCACGGCCCGGTAGACCGTGGCCATCCCGCCTACCGCGATCCGTCCGTCCACGCGATATCGGCCGTCGAGCACCTGCCCGACGAGCGGGTCCTGAAGGGTCGTGTCCACGGGGGGAGTCTACGAGCCACCGCTGACACCGATGCCCGCGCGGGCGGCCCTGGGGCCCGACTGCAGCCGACCTGTAACAGGCGCAGCCGCTCAGAACGCCGGCCGCTCCGGATCCAGCCTGGCCAGGCCCTCCGCAGGAGAAGACGCCTCGGCGAAATGCCGCCGCGGAATCCGCCCCGCCCTAAAGGCCAGGCGCCCCGCGTCGACGCCGTGCCGCATGGCCTCCGCCATGAGCACCGGCTCCTGCGCCCGCGTCACGGCCGAGGCGAGCATCACACCCGCGCACCCCAGCTCCATCGCGAGCGCCGCGTCGGACGCCGTGCCCGCCCCCGCGTCCAGAATCACCGGCACGCGCGCGTGCTCGACGATCAGCTGGAAGTTGTGCGGGTTGCGGATCCCGAGCCCGGAGCCGATGGGCGACCCGAGCGGCATGATCGCCGCGCAGCCCACGTCCTCCAGCTTCCGGGCGAGGACCGGGTCGTCGTTCGTGTACGGAAGGACCGTGAAGCCGTCGTCGACCAGGGTCTCGGCGGCGTCGATGAGCTCGATCGGATCGGGGAGCAGGGTGCGCTCGTCCGCGATGACCTCCAGCTTCACCAGATCCGTGCCGAGCGCCTCCCGGGCGAGCCGGGCGGTCAGGACGGCCTCGCCCGCGGTGAAGCAGCCCGCCGTGTTCGGAAGGACCCGGATGCCGAGCCTGCCGAGCACGGAGAGCACCGAGCCCTGTACGCCGGGATCGAGGCGGCGCATCGCGACCGTGGTCAGCTCCGTCCCGGAGGCGACGAGTGACCGCTCGAGCACGTCGAGGCTGGGCGCACCGCCCGTACCCATGATCAGTCGTGAGGAGAGCGTGAGCCCGCCGATGACGAAGGGGTCGTCTGCCATGTCGGTTCAGCCTCCTTGGACGGCGGTGAGCACTTCGACGCGGTCGCCGTCGGCGAGCGCCGTGGTGGACCACCGCGCGCGCGGGACGACGGTTTCGTTGAGCGCCGCGGCGACGCCGGACGGGGCCGCGGTGAGCGTGGCGACCAGGGACTCGAGCGTGGTGCCCGCGGCCACCTCGCGGACTTCTCCGTTGACTGAGACGGCTGAGTGGGTCATGCGGGCTGCTCCATGAGGGACTGTGCCGAGGGTGTCGTCGCGAACCGGCGGGGGGTGAACGCCCGTGCGTCGTCGGGCAGTTCACCGGTGACCAGGGCGTGCGCCATGACGTCGCCGGTGACGGGCGTCAGCAGGACGCCGTTGCGGTAGTGGCCGGTGGCCAGCTGGAGGCCGGGCAGGGCGGTGGGGCCGAGCATCGGCGCGTTGTCGGGGGAGCCGGGGCGCAGTCCCGCGCGGGTCTCGGTCAGCGGCAGTTCCGTGATGCCCGGTACGAGTTCGTGGGCGTCCCGAAGCAGCTCGTACACGCCGCCCGCGGTGACCGTCGTGTCCCAGCCGAGCTCCTCGCTGGTGGCGCCGACCACCAGCTCGCCGTTCTCGCGCGGCACCAGATAGACCTGGCTGCCCCGGACCACGGCGCGCACTGTACGGCTCAGGAACGGCGCGTGGCGCTCCGGCACCGTAAGCCGCAGCACTTGCCCCTTGACCGGGCGAACGGGCGGCAGAACCCCCTCAGGGACCCCTGTGAGGCGTCCGCTGAGGCTGCCCGCGGCCAGCACGGTCCGGTCGGCCTCCAGGGCGGCGCCGTCGGCGAGGACGACACCGGTGGCCCGGTCGCGTACGACCGTCAGGCGCTCCGCCCACGCCCGGTGGAAGACCACGCCGGCCCGCTCGCACGCCACCAGGAGCGCCGCGGCGAGCCTGCGCGGGTCGACCTGGTGGTCGCCGTCCACACGGAGCCCGCCGCGCACGCCGGGCGCGAGCATCGGTTCGAGTCGGCGGCACTCGCGCCCGCTCAGCCACTCCGATGCAAGCCCCGACTGGCGCTGAAGGGCGTGCAGTTCGCGCAGATGGGCGCGGTCGTCGGAGTCCAGCGCGACGGCGAGCGTGCCGCAGGCGCGGTAGCCGAGATCGCGGCCGCTCGCCTCCGTCAGCTCCTGCGCGAACGCCGGATAGCGCTTCGCGGAGGCCAGATTCAGGCCGAGCAGCGTCTGCTCGCCGTAGTGGAGCTCGGTGACCGCGGCCAGCATGCCCGCGGCGACCTGCGCCGCGCCGCCGCCCGGCTCGGGGTCCACGACCGCCACGGACAGGCCGCGCTGCGCCGCCCGCCAGGCCGTGACCAGGCCGATGATGCCGCCCCCGACGACGAGGACGTCCGTCGTCGCATGGGGTGGTGTACGTGGATGCATGGGTGTCCAGCCCCTCCCTTCGCCGGCATGACCCGGATCAGGTTCGTACGGTCGGAGGCCGTCCCAGCCTCCCTCTCAGCCCGGTGCGTCCGGGCTCCCGCGAGTGCTCTGCACCGGCCACCCTAGCCCGTCGTGTCCGGTGGCAGTAGGGGGAGCTGTCCGGGTATGGGCGGTGACGGTGTGTCAGAGATCTCCTCGTCGCGCCCTGAAGTCGGCGTCCTGTGCCGCCCTACAGTGATCGGGTGAGCGAGCAGCAGAGGCAGGCAGAGCGCCAGGTCGTCATCGTCGGCGCGGGGATGGCCGGGGTGCAGACCGCCGTGGCCCTGCGCGATCAGGGGTTCACCGGTGCGGTCACCCTCATCGGGGCGGAACCCCATCAGCCGTACGACAGGCCGCCGCTGTCCAAGGCCGTGCTGCTCGGCAAGGCGGAGGGCTCCGCCTTCGACGTCGACTTCGAGGCGCTGGGCATCGAGCTGAGCCTGGGCCACGAGGTCACGGGCGTCCGCCCGGCGGACCACGAGCTCGACACCGCTTCGGGGCCGGTTCCCTACGACGCCCTCGTCATCGCGACCGGCGCCGAGCCGATCCTGCTGCCGGGCGCCTCCGGAGTCCCCGGCGTACATCTGCTGCGCACCCTGGACGACGCCGAACGGCTGCGCCCGGTGCTCGCCGAGCAGCACGACATCGTGGTCGTCGGGGCGGGCTGGATCGGCGCCGAGTTCGCCACCGCCGCGCGAGAGGCGGGCTGCGCGGTCACCGTGGTCGAGGCCGCCGAGCGGCCGCTCGCGGGGGCGCTGCCCGCCGAGGTCGCGGCGCCGATGACCGCCTGGTACGCGGACTCCGGGGCCGAACTGCGCACCCACGCGCGCGTGGAGCGCGTCGAGCCCGGCACCGTCTTCCTGGACGACGGCACCCGGCTGCCCGCCGGCGCGGTCGTCGTCGGCATCGGCGCCCGGCCCGCCACGCAGTGGCTCGCGGACTCCGGGATCGCCCTCGGCGCCCACCGGGAGGTCGTCGCCGACGACCACCTGAGGACCTCGGAACCGGACGTGTACGCGGTCGGGGACTGCTCCTCCTTCCCTTCGGGAAGGTATGGCGAGCGTCTCCTCGTCCACCACTGGGACAACGCCCTCCAGGGCCCGCGCACGGTCGCGGCCAACATCATCGGCGAGGCCCCCGCGGCGTACGACCCGGTCCCGTACTTCTGGTCCGAGCAGTTCGGCCGCTTCGTCCAGTACGCGGGACACCACAGCTCCGCCGACGCACTGGTGTGGCGCGGTGACCCGGCGGGTGCGGCCTGGACGGTGTGCTGGCTGCGCGCGGGCGCCCTGGTGGCCGTCCTCGCGGTGGGGCGCCCCCGGGACCTCGCCCAGGGCCGCAAGCTGATCGAGAGCGGCGCGCGGCTCGATCCGGCCAAGGCGGCGGATCCGTCGGTGCCGCTCAAGAAGGCGGTCCTGGAGTAGCCGCGCCGACTGTGCCGCCCTCTGTCAGTCGCCGGGGATACGCTTTGTCCTGTGACCGAGATTGACGCAAAGACTGATGCTCTCGTCCCCGCATGGCTCCACCTCCCCGACATCGCCGAAATGCTCGACGTCGAGGTGACGCGCGTGCGCCAGCTGGTCAAGGAGGGCCAGCTGATCGCCGTGCGCCGTGGTGAGAACCGCGCGCTCCAGGTGCCCGCCGCCTTCATCGACGGCGACAAGATCGTCAAGGGCCTGACCGGCACCTTGACGCTCCTGAGGGACGACGGCTTCTCCGACGAAGAGATGCTGGAGTGGCTCTTCACCGCCGACCCGACCCTGCCGGGCACGCCCGCGCAGGCGCTGAGCGAGAATCGCGGCACGGAGGTGAAGCGCCGCGCCCAGGCGCTCGCCGTCTGACCTGATCCGAACCGTGCGGTGTACGGGCCGCAGCGCGCTCCACGCGGCCCGTACGCCACCGCCACCGACACCCGGGGGGAACACTCCATGGCCATCACGCCTGCCCGCGAGCAGCTCGCCGACGCCCGCCTCTACCTGTGCGTGGACGCCCGCAAGCGCCAGGGAGACCTCCCGGAGTTCCTCGACGCCGTCCTCGGCGCCGGCGTCGACATCGTGCAGCTGCGCGACAAGGGCCTGGAGGCGGCCGAGGAGCTCGAGCACCTCCAGTTCTTCGCCGACGCCGCACGCCGGCACGGCAAGCTCCTCGCCGTGAACGACCGCGCGGACGTCGCGCACGCCATCGGCGCCGATGTGCTGCACCTGGGCCAGGGCGACCTGCCGGTGCCCGCGGCCCGCCGCATCCTGGGCGACGACGTCCTCATCGGCCGTTCCACGCACGCCGAGTCCGAGGCCGCGGCGGCGGCCGTCCAGGACGGCGTGGACTACTTCTGCACGGGCCCCTGCTGGCCAACCCCCACCAAGCCGGGACGGCACGCCCCCGGTCTCGACCTGGTCCGGTACACGGCGTCGCTGGGCACGGACCGCCCGTGGTTCGCGATCGGCGGCATCGACGCGGGCAATCTGGACGAGGTGCTCGAAGCGGGCGCCCGCCGCGTCGTCGTCGTCCGGGCCATCACCGAGGCGGACGATCCGGCCGCAGCCGCAGCGGACTTCGCGAAGCGGCTGCGTACGGCCTGATCGGCGTTCTTCGGCCATCCTCCGGGGAAGCTGTCCGTAAGGTGGACGGGGATTAGCCGGTGCGGCACCCCGTCGCTAACCTGCCCGTATGGCCCTAGGCACTGCTTCCACCAGGACAGATCGCGCACGCACCGTGCGCGACATGCTCGCGACCGGTAAGACCACGTACTCGTTCGAGTTCTCGGCGCCGAAGACCCCGAAGGGCGAGCGGAACCTGTGGAACGCGCTGCGCCGGGTCGAGGCGGTGGCTCCCAGCTTCGTCTCCGTGACGTATGGCGCGGGCGGTTCGACGCGTGCGGGCACGGTCAAGGAGACGGAGCAGATCGTCGCCGACTCGACGCTCACGCCTGTCGCCCATCTGACCGCGGTCGACCACTCCGTGGCCGAGCTGCGCAACATCATCGGGCAGTACGCGGACGCCGGGATCAGGAACATGCTCGCGGTCCGCGGCGACCCGCCCGGCGACCCGCTCGCCGACTGGGTCAAGCACCCCGAAGGCCTCACGTACGCCGCCGAACTGGTCCAGCTGATCAAGGAGTCGGGTGACTTCTGCGTGGGCGTCGCGGCTTTCCCCGCGATGCATCCGCGGTCGGACGACTGGGACACCGACGTCCGCCATTTCGTGGACAAGTGCCGCGCGGGCGCCGACTACGCGATCACACAGATGTTCTTCTACCCGGAGGAGTATCTGCGCCTTCGTGACCGGGTCGAGGCCGCGGGCTGTTCGACGCCGATCATCCCGGAGATCATGCCGGTGACGAACGTGCGCATGCTGGAGCGGCTGCCCCAGCTCAGCAACGCTTCTTTCCCGCCGGCGCTCAAAGAGCGCATCCTCACAGCCAAAGACGATCCGGCGGCTGTACGCTCCATTGGCATCGAGTTCGCGACGGAGTTCTGCGCGCGGTTGCTGGCCGAGGGTGTGCCGGGGCTGCACTTCATCACGCTCAACAACTCCACGGCGACGCTGGAAATCTACGAGAATCTGGGCCTGCATCACCACCAGGCCTGAAACGGCCGTACCCACGGGGCGGCGGCCGTGGGGAGAGGGGCGTACATGGGCTGGACGGTCCTCTACATCGCGTTCGGATGTGTCGCGCTGTGGCTGCTGGGCGAGGTGCTGCTGCAGTACAAGGCGCGGCTGCGCTGGCGCCTGCTCGCCTTCGGGGGCTTCCTCGGGGTGGTCATCGGCGTCCTGATGCCGTCGGTGGTCGTCATCGGGGCCGGCGCGATCGCCTTCGCGACGGGTCAGACGTACGTGACGCTGTCGTTCCGCCGCGGCTTCTCGACCGGCTGGGCGCTCGGCGGCCAGCCCGGCCTGAGCAAGCGCCGCAAGACCTCGCCACGGGCCGCCGCCCAGGACCCGACGCTCCAGGTCTCCGACCTCGCGTACGAGCAGCCTGAGCCGCCCGCGCACGCGCCTGGCGAGGGCGTCTACGCGCCGGAGCCGCTGCCGGACGACACCGGGCAGTACGGCGTGTACAGCGACTCCGCGTACGCACAGGAGCAGCCCGCCCAGGACAGCGGCTACGGCTACGACACGTACGCCACTGCGGGCTACGACCCGCAGCAGCCTTACGCCTACGGGGAGACCGGACAGCAGCAGTACGCCGCGTATTCCGACCCGTACATCGGGACGCAGACCTACGGCGGCCAGCAGAGCTACGACACCTACGGCGACCAGCAGCCGTACCCGCCCTATCCCGCCGCCGATCCGTACGGCAATGGCAATGGCGGCGGTGGCTACAGCGAGACGCCGCCCGGCGGGGTCTGGGTGCCGCAGCAGCGCAGCGTCGACGACCCTTACGGGGCGTACGGGGGCGAACTCCCGCCCGAGCAGCCCTATCCCCACCAGGGCGAGCAGCACGTCAACGGGCAGAACGGGTACGACGCGGGGTACAACGAGCAGTACCGCTACTGACCCCGGCGCTCACTGCGAGCCGCGGAACTCCGGTCCTTCCACGATCAGCCCGGCGACCAGCGTGCCCGACATGCCGGCGTGCGGAAGCCCGCCGCCCGGGTGCGACCAGCCGCCGACCGCGAAGAGCCCCGGCACCCGCGTGCTGTTGGCCGGGTGAAGCAGCCGGCCTTCGCCCGCCGCGAGGGACGGGGGCGGGACCGCGCCGCCTGCGGCGCCGGTGGCCTCCGCGATGTCGGCCGGGGTGCGGACCTCGTGCCACAGGAGCCGCTCCCGCAGCCCCGGCACGGCCGTCTCGGCGCGGGTCAGCAGCCGGTCCACGTCCGCCTCGGTGATCTCCGTGTGCGCGGGGACGGTGACCGTGAGGGCGACCGCCTCGTGCCCGGTGTCGGGCGTGAGCGACGGGTCGTCGGGGCGCAGCACCGTGACGGTCGGCGTGGCGGGCAGCCCCGGGCGGTCCCCGAAGAGCCGGTCGAGCTCGTCCTGCCGGTCGGGGGTGTGCAGCACCGTCCGGTGCGGCGTCCCCGCGGGCCGCGCTCCGCGCAGTGCGAGGAGCACCGTGAGGCGGCTGGGCAGTCCGTACCTGGCCGGTACCTCACCCTCCGCTCGTATGTTCACACCGGATGCCCCGGACATGCCGGATACACCGGACAGCAGGCCGTCCAGTACGCCGGGCGCGACACCGGCGACCACGAAGTCCGCCTCGTGCGCCGTCCCGTCCGCGAGCTCCACGCCCGCCGCGCGGCCGTCCTTCTCGACGATCCGGGTCACCGCGGAGTCGAACGCGAACTCGACCCTGCGGGCCAGGCACCGCTCGTACACGGCTTGGGCGAGGGCGCGCATCCCGCCGCGCACGGACCATGCGCCGAAGGTGTGCTCCAGGTAGGGCAGGACGGCCGCGCTCGCCGGGGCCGTCCGCGGATCGAGGCCGTACGCGAGGGCGTACTGCTCGAGGAGCGCGCGCAGCCGGGCGTCGCTGCCCAGTTCGAGCTCGGCGACCTCGGTGAGAGTGGCCGCGCGGCGCTCGCGCCGCAGGAGGCGCTTGTGGGGCACCGAGGGGTAGGGCTCGCGGTCGGCCAGCACCTGCCAGTTCGGCCAGAGCGGCTCTTCCAGGAGGGGGCGGCGGGTGCGGTCCCAGGCCTCACGGGCGCGGTTCATGAACGCCGACCAACGGTCGCCCGCACCGCTGCCGAGTGCCGCGTCCAGGGCCTCGCCGACGCCCGCGCGGGACGCGTTCGGCAGATCGGCCGTGGTGCCGTCCGCGAAGACGTGCCGGACCGCGGGCTCGACCTGGGACAGCTCGACGACCTTCTCCAGCGGCTCCTTGCCCGTCTTCACGAACAAGTCGCGGTAGACGGCGGGGAGATGGAGCAGGCTTGGGCCCGTGTCGAACGCGAAGCCGTCCCGCTCCACGCGGCCGAGCGCGCCGCCGTACGTCCCCGACCGCTCGTGCACCACCACCCGGTGGCCCGCGACGGTCAGCCGGGCGGCCGCCGCCATCGCGCCCATCCCGGCGCCGATCACCACAATCCGTGCCATGCGAAAAACCTTATCGGCCACCACTGACAGTCACGCCGGGAGCCCTCAGTCCGGCGGCCGGCCCAGCCGCGCCGCGATCCGCTTCTCCTCGCGCCGCTGGGCCCTGCGCCGCAGGAACCGCCGGATCCGCGAGATCAGGAAGACCAGTATCAGCAGCCCGAGGAGCAGCAGCACCGCCGCGATGATCGCCGCGGCCTCCGGGTAGAACATCGCGAAGCTGATGATCCCGCCGACCCCGAGATCCTCCGCCGTGCTGACGATGATGTTGCTGAACGGCTCGGGGGAGCTGTTGATCGCCATCCGCGTCCCGGCCTTGACGCAGTGACTGGCCAGCGCAGTCGACCCGCCCACCGCTCCGGCCGCCAGATCCGGCAGCGAGCCGCTCTGCCCCGCGAGCAGCGCCCCGACCACGGCGCCGGACACCGGCCGGATCACCGTGTGCACGGAGTCCCATATCGAGTCGACGTACGGGATCTTGTCGGCGACGGCCTCGCAGGCGAACAGCACCCCGGCGACGACGAGCACATCGGTGCGCTGCAGCGACTCGGGCACCTCGTCGGTGACGCCGGTCGCGCCGAAGACACCGAGCAGCAGGACCACGGCGTACGCGTTGATCCCGCTCGCCCAGCCACTGGTGAACACCAGGGGGAGTACGGACACGGACGCGATCGTAACCAGTGCCGGACCCCCGGGCGTGGGGTTGAGCACCCAGGCCTGAGTATCCGTACCTAGTGAGGGAGATGAGTACGTACGCGGATGGGTCCCGACCTGCGAAGACGGAAGAGTGAGGGGCACGGAGAAGGGCGCGGCGCCGGTACCGCCGACACGGGGCGGCGGAACCGCGCAGCGCCCTTGGCCGCTCCTCCCACCCCACCGAAGGTGGGAGCGAGGCACGGGGGTGACTCGGGGATGACCGCCCGGGGCCGAACGGGGGTTTCGGGGGAACGAGAAGCGCCGGTCCGGCGCCGCCTGGAGATCGGGTGGCACCGGACCGGCGCTCTGCTGTGTGCTGTCCGGCCTTCTGTGTGCCGCTCAGCGGCCTCCGCTCACCCGGCCCTGCAGCAGCCGTGAGAGCGCCGAGTGCACGTCGTCGAGCGAGCGTTCCGGCTGGAAGGCCTGCCAGTCGAGCGCCGCGACGAGGACCATCCCGACGAGCGCGGCGGCCGTCAGGGGGATGTCGATCTCCTCGCTGAGCTCGCCGTTCTCGACGCCTCCGCGCAGTACGTCCTCGACCACGGCGACCGCCTGCTGCCTGACCACCATCAGCGTGGACTGCCAGGCCCGGTTGGTGCGCCAGAGCTCGGCGACGTACAGCTGGGTGAAGGCCGGATAGCGGTCGATGAAGACCAGGCCGGCCCGGATCATCGCGTCCAGGGCGTCGACCTTGCTGCCGCCGCTCGCGTCGGCCTTCTCGGCCGCCTCCTTCAGGGAGGCGGTGAGCAGGCCGACGCCGTGTCGAAGGAGCTCTTCGAAGAGGACCGATTTGCTCGCGAAGTTGTAGTAGACCGTGCCCTTCGCCACCCCGGCCCGCTCGGCGATCTCGTCGACCGTCGTGGCCGAGAAGCCCTGCTCGGCGATGAGCGTGACGGCCGCCTCGTAGAGCTTCTGCCGGGTGGCCTCGCGCCGGGTGCTGGTTGCGCTGCTGTCCATGGGCCCGATTCTCACAGGTCTTGCGGTGCTCACAGGCTCAGCTCCGGGTGCAGTCGGTCCAGCGTCCACACCTGCTTGCGGCGCGCGGAGAGCGCGGTGAGCGCGAGGGCGCCCAGCGTGAAGGCAGTGAGCACCGCGCACGCCTGCCAGACGGGGCCGAGTCCGCCGCCCGTGATGAGCCTCCGTAGCGCGTCGACGACGTAACTCATCGGCAAGAAGGGGTGGATCGCGCCGAAGAAGGACGGGCTGGTCTGGACGGGGTACGTGCCGCCCGCCGAGGTCAGCTGCAGCATCAGGACCGCCAGGACGAGGATCCGCCCAGCCGCTCCGAAGCGTGCGTTGAGCCACTGCACGATCGCCGCGAAGCAGCACGTCACCAGGCAGAGGAAGCCCACGGTCCCGGCCGCACGCGCCATCTGCAGGCCGAGGCCCCAGTGCAGGACCGACATCAGGGCGGCCGTCTGCAGCACGCCCAGGGCGGCGACCGGCAGCCAGCCCGCGAACGCGATCCGCCAGGCGGACGCGCCCGCGGCGAGCGCGCGCCGGTTCAGCGGCTGGATCAGCATGTACGCCACCATCGCGCCGACCCACAGGGAGAGCGGGATGAAGTACGGGGCGAAACCGGTGCCGTAGTTGGGCGCCTTGTGCATCGACTGGGAGGCGAGCTGCACGGGGTCGGCCATCACGTCGGTGCGCTGGTCGCGGTCCTTCCTGTCGTAGTCGGGGATCTGCTCGACGCCGTCGTGCAGTCCGCTCGCCAGCTTCCCGGAGCCGTCGGCCAGCTTGAACAGGCCGCCCTCCAGGTCGTTCGCGCCCGTCTTGAGCTTGCCGACGCCCTCGTCGAGGTCGACGGAGCCGGTCTTGGCGGTGCCGAGGCCCGTGTGCAGCTTCTTGGCGCCCTTGGCGACCTTCCCCGCGCCCTTGTTGAGGCCGTTGATCTGGGTGATCGCGGTCTCCAGGTCCTCGTCGAGGTGCGGTGCGCGGTCGGCCAGTGCCTGCGACTTCTTCTGCAGCGTGGCGAGGTGCTTGTCGAGCGCCTTGACGTCGCTGTCCTGGTCCTTGATCAAGGTGTTCATGTCGTCCGCGATGGTCGACACGTTCTCCGCGGACTTCTTGGCCTCCTTGAGCTTCGGGCAGGAGGGGGAGGGAAGGGGGGCCTTCTCGCACTGCTCCGTGTAGAGGTCGCCGATGACCTTGGAGCCGTCAGCCGCCCTCTTGGCCGCCCCGGGCGCGAGCTTGACCCAGGTGTCCAGGTTGTGGCGCATCGCCTTGGAGGAGTCGGCGACGAGCTGCGCCGTGTCCCCGATGGTCTTGCCGTTGTCCTTCAGGAAGGGCCGCACCTGGTCCGCGGTGCCGTTGACCTTGTCGGCCAGCTTCTGTGTGCCGTCCGAGACCTTCTTCGAGCCGTCCTTCAGCTCGCCCGCGCCCTTGTGGAGCTTCTTGATGCCTCCGGCCAGATCGCCGCTGCCGTCCTTGGCGTCCTTCAGGCCCTTCGCGAGGTCCTTCGAACCCTTCTTCGCCTTGCCGATGCCGCCGTCGAGCTTGTCGGCGCCCTTGGCGGCCTTCGCGGTCGCCCCGTGGATGTCCGAGAACGAGATGAAGATCTTGTCGAGGAAGGAGCGGGATGCCTTCGTGGAGGCTGCCGTACGCACCTCGGAGAAGACCGTCCGCGAGATCTGCCCGACGATGTAGTTGTTGGCGTCGTTCGTCCTGACCTGCAGGGCACCCGTCTCCGGGGAGCCGCCCGAACTCGACGCGATGCGCTTGCTGAAGTCCGACGGCATCGTCAGGGACAGGTAGTACGTCCCGTCCTCGACGCCGTCGCGCGCCTCGGCGGCGCTCACCTCGTGCCAGTCGAAGGTCTTGCTGTCCCGCAGCCCGTCGACGATGCCGTCGCCCGCCGCGAGCTTCTTGCCCCCGGCGGTGGCGCCCTTGTCGTCGTTGACGAGCGCGACGGGTATCCGGTCGAGACGGCCGTACGGGTCCCAGAAGGAACACAGGTACAGGGCGCCGTACAGCAGGGGCAGCAGCAGGAGGGCGACGAGCGCCGCTCGGGGCAGCTTCCCCCTGCCGAAGCGCCTGAGCTCGAGCGAGGCCAGCTTAGGCGCGCGCATCGGCCGCCTCCTTGTCGTGTGTCTCGGGCTCGGTCTCGGTCTCGGTGGCTTCGGATGCGGCTTCGGGCTCGCCGTCGCCGTCGGCGTCGGCGGGTCGCTCGGTGGACACGACGACCGCGTCATCGGGTGCCTCGCTGCACACCGCGACGACCGTGGTGCCGCGCTCGGCGATCGACCTCAACAGGGCCCAGGCCGCCACCCGTTCGGCGTCCGAGAGCTTGAGGTCGATGTCGTCGACGCCGAGCAGCCGCGGCCGCCCGATCAGCGCGAGGGCCACGGAGAGCCGCAGCGCCTCCAGGCGTTCCAGATCGCGTACGGAGGTGCGCCGGCCCTTGGGCAGCGACTCCATGTCGAGTCCCGCCGCGGTCAGCGCCGTGTCGATCCGCAGCCGTGCCTCGGTCGCCCGCTCGGCCCGCGGCTTCAGCAGATCCCGCAGCGAGCCGCCGAACCGCCGCTGCAGCAGCGCCCGTTCGTGCAGATGCTCGGCGACGGTCAGTGCCGGGTCGAGATCCGTGACGCCGGGCACGGGCCCGAGCGCGCTGATCCGGCGCACCGCCGCGAGCTGCTTGGGCAGCCGGAAGCCGCCCACCGAGGCATCGCCCTCGGTCGGGCGCATACGTCCGGTGAGTGCGAGCAGGAGACAGGTGCGGCCCGACCCCGATGGCCCCTCGACCGCGATCAGCGCCCCCGGCTCCGCGTCGACATCGACCCCGCGGAACGCCCAGCCCCGCGGCCCCTTCAGGCCGAAGCCCTTGGCTGTGACAGCGGCTCCCCGCCGACCGTCGTCCGTCGGACCGTCCACGGTCCCCCCTCGCACCCTCTTTTGAACTGACTGGTCAGTGCAAAAACTAGCGCGAAGCCGTGATCGAGGCAAAGTCGCAGGTCAGAGCCGATTGTCAGTGGCGTACTTCACGATGGGCACATACGGCCACTGAGCCGTCACGCGACGACAGGAGGTTCGTCATGGCCAGCACTTCCGCAGCAGCCGCACGTCGGCACCGCCCCGTCGGCCCTGCCCCCTCACTGACCGGCCCGGCGAGCGACGTCCACCCCGTCCTGCGCCGGGCCACGGCCCCGCCCGCCGCACTCGAACTGCTCGCCCAGGCCCGCGCCGGACTCGACGAGGCAGCGCACCTGCAGACCTCGAACGAGCGCTACGCCACCGCCCACCTCGCCGCCCTGCGCACCGCGGCCGCCGTCCTCGCCGCCCGTGGCCGCCCCGAGACGACACCGCGCCGCAGGCAGCGGATCCGCAGCGCCTGGGAAGTGCTCCCGGAGATAGCGCCCGAACTGACGGAGTGGAGCGCCCTGTTCGCATCGGGCGCCGCGCGCAGGGCCCGCGCCGAGGCGGGCATACGGGGCGCGGCCACCACCCGCGACGCCGACGACCTGATGCGTGACACCGCGATGTTCCTTCGCCTGGTCGAGCGGATGCTGGTGCTGCAGCCCGTGCTGCCCCAGCCCAGGCAGGAGCCGCCGGACGCCGGGTGACGGGGCAGTCGGCCGAAGGCAATAGGGTGGGAACGCCCGCACCCTCCTGGGCCGCTCATCGGCCGAGAGGAGGGAACCCCCCTAGCTCCGCCGCGGACCACGCGGTGGACGCGCCGAGGAGTCAACTGCCGTGTCGGACCCGATGCGCCCCCGCGCTTCTCTCCGTACCGCCGTGGTCTGGGAGGTCCTCAAGGACGCTCTCGACCGCCGGGTCAAGGCCACGGGCCGCGAGTCGCTCGATGTGCTCGACACCGGGGGCGGCAGTGGCAACTTCGCGGTGCCCGTCGCCCGCCTCGGCCACACCGTCACCGTCGTCGACCCCAGCCCGAACGCGCTCTTCGCCCTCGAGCGCCGGGCCGCCGAGGCCGGCGTCGCCGACCGGGTGCGCGGCGTCCAGGGCGACGTACACGGCCTGTTCGACGTCGTGGAGCGCGGCGGGTACGACGCCGTGCTGTGCCACGGCGTCCTGGAGTACGTGGACGACCCCGCCGAGGGCGTACGCAACGCCGTCGGCGCCCTGCGTCCCTCCGGCACCCTCAGCCTGCTCGCCGCGGGCCTCGGCGGGGCCGTGCTCGCCAGGGCGCTCGCCGGGCACTTCACCGAGGCCAGGCAGGCGCTCGGCGACCCCGCCGGCCGCTGGGGCGACGGCGACCCCGTGCCCCGGCGGTTCACCGCCGAGCAGCTCACCGGTCTCGTCGAGGACGCGGGTGTGCGGGTCGGCGCGGTGCACGGCGTGCGCGTCTTCGCCGACCTCGTCCCCGGCGTCCTGGTGGACACCGAGCCCGGCGCCCTGGAGGCCCTGCTCAAGCTGGAGGCGGCGGCCGCGGAGCTCGCCGCCTTCCATGCCGTGGCCACCCAGCTGCATGTGCTCGGTGAGACCGGGGATGCCGACGAGGCCTGATGTCCGCCCTGGCCGCCGCGCTGATCAGGGGCGCAGCGGCACATGGAGTACGGCACACACCCTCCGAACGGGCTACGAGCGCCGTATGATCGAGGCAGACCGTCCGGCATGCCGGACCGGCAGCTGGGGAATGCACGCTTCAGCGAGCCGGAGCGGCAGGGCGGTCCGGTTTGGCGAAGTTGGCGCAGAGGGGCGGGTTTCACGGGGGCGATTCCCTGCCTATCCTGAAGGGGACCCCCGGTCGCCCCGGCGACTGCACGATGAGGAGGACTCCGTGCCGCTCTCGGAGCACGAGCAGCGCATGCTCGAGCAGATGGAGCGAGCGCTGTACGCCGAAGATCCCAAGTTCGCGACAGCGCTCGAGGGAAGCGGGCTGCGTACGTACACCCGGCGACGGGTCTACCAAGCGGTCGCGGGCTTCCTTGTGGGTATCGCCCTTCTCATGGCCGGAATGGTCGCCCAGCTGATCTGGGTCAGCGTGGTGGGATTCCTCGTCATGCTGGGATGTGCGGTGCTCGCGGTCACTGGATGGCGCAAAGCGCCCAAGCCTGGCGAACAGCCCGCAGCCGGTGCTGCCACGGCGCCGGGCGGCGCTCCCGCCCGTCGGCAGACCAGGCAACGCCGGTCGGTGATGGACCGGATCGAGCAGCGGTGGCAGCGCCGCCGCGACGAGCAACAGGGGCAATGAACTTCTGGGCTTCGCCCAGCCGATCTCTCCGTAGCTGATCTTTCCGTCAGCCGTCGGCCACCACTGTGTGGGGTTCGGGAGGAATGTTTTTTGAGCCCCCTGTGGGAATCCGTGTGTAACCACTGTGGGGGGCGCTTGACAGCAGGGGGGTGTTTGA
>NZ_JBHYIG010000074.1:20281-33488 GCF_042740015.1 Streptomyces sp. NPDC059037 | reverse complement strand
GCGTTTTTTGGGGCCGGGGGGGGCCCCCCGGGGGGGCCCCGGGGAACTGCGCGCTCAGCCACGACGAACCCGCAGTCAGCAACACACGGGCCCTTAACGGACCTTGTCGCCCGCCTCCAGAGTCGCCATCATCCGCTCAAGCCGCGCAGCCCGCGTCGCCGCCTTCTTCGCCGTCATCAGCCGGTGCAGCACCACGTAGCGCTCCGACTTGCTCAGCCCCTCGAAGGTCCTGCGCGCCGCCTCGTTGGCCGCGAGCGCGGCCGTCAGGTCATCCGGCACCGTGGCGGGGGCCTGCGACTCGTATGCGGCCGCCCAGCGGCCGTCTTCCCTCGCCGCCGCCACCTCCGCAAGGCCCGACTCCCGCATACGCCCCGCGGCGGAAAGCTCCGCGACCCGGTCGACGTTCACCTTCGACCACAGGCTGCCCCGCCGGCGAGGCGTGATCTTCTGCAGGTAGTAGACGTCGTCGTACGACTTGCGATGGCCGGTGATCCAACCGAAGCAGAGCGCCGCGTCGTTGACCTCCGCGGCCGTCACCGAGGCCACCCCCGAGCCCTTGTTGGCGAGCTTGACCCAGACGCCCGGAGAGGCGCCGTGGTGCTCGTCCAGCCAGGCCTCCAACTCGGCCCGGTCCGCGCAGGTCATGACCTTCAGATCAGCGAGCGATTCCATCCGCACAACATAAAGGGGCGGTCCACCCCCCACGGGTGAACCGCCCCTGTCAGAGCTCAGAGCTCAGAGCTCAGCGCAGCGTCACATCACACCTTCAGCGGCCGGATGGCCGTGGGCGCGTGGCCCGGCTCCGTGGCCAGCTCCTCGAACTCCTTGACCGCGCTGATGTCGGCCGTGGGGCTCATGGCGATGTTGGTGATGCGCTCCAGGATCGCCTCGACGACGACCGGCACCTGGTGCTCCTGAGCCAGCTTCTTGGCCTGCTCGAAGGCCGCACCCAGCTCGTTCGGGTCGGTGACGCGGATCGCCTTGCAGCCCAGGCCCTCGGCGACCTTGACGTGGTCGACGCCGTAGACGCCCAGCTCGGGGCTGTTCTGGTTCTCGAACTCCAGGTTGACCTGGAAGTTGATCTCCAGGCCGATCTGCGCCTGGCGGATCAGGCCCAGGTAGGCGTTGTTGACCAGGACGTGGACGTACGGGATGCGGTGCTGCGCGCCGACCGCCAGCTCCTCGATCATGAACTGGAAGTCGTAGTCGCCGGAGAGCGCGACGACCGGGGTCTCCGGGTCGGCCTTGGCGACGCCGAGCGCCGCCGGGATGGTCCAGCCGAGGGGGCCCGCCTGGCCGCAGTTGATCCAGTGGCGCGGCTTGTAGACGTGCAGCATCTGGGCGCCCGCGATCTGCGAGAGGCCGATGGTGGTGACGTACCGCGTCTCCGGGCCGAAGGCCTTGTTCATCTCCTCGTAGACGCGCTGCGGCTTCATGGGGATGTCGTCGAAGTGCGTACGGCGCTGCAGCGTCTCCTTGCGCTCCAGGTGGGAGGCGACCCACTCGGAACGGTCGGGGAGCTTGCCGGCGGCCTTGAGCTCCTTGGCGACCTCGACGAAGAGTTCGAGGGCGGCCTTGGCGTCGGATGCGATGCCGTAGTCCGGGGCGAAGATCTTGCCGATCTGGGTCGGCTCGATGTCGACGTGGACGAACTTGCGGCCCTGGGTGTAGACGTCGAGGGCGTAGCCGGTGTGGCGGTTGGCCCAGCGGTTGCCGATGCCCAGGACGAAGTCCGACTCCAGGAACGTGGCGTTGCCGTAGCGGTGGCCGGTCTGCTGGCCGACCATGCCGGCGTTCAGGTCGTGGTCGTCGGGGATGGTGCCCCAGCCCATCAGGGTCGGCACGACCGGGGTGTTGGTGAGCTCGGCGAACTCGACCAGGAGGTCGGATGCGTCGGCGTTGATGATGCCGCCGCCGGCGACGATCAGCGGGCGCTCGGACTCGACCAGGAAGGCGATCGCCTTCTCGATCTGGGCGCGGGTCGCGGACGGCTTGTAGACCGGCAGCGGCTCGTACGTCTCCGGGTCGAACTCGATCTCGGTCTGCTGGACGTCGATGGGCAGGTCGATCAGGACCGGGCCGGGACGGCCGGAGCGCATCAGATGGAAGGCCTGCTGGAAGATGCCGGGGACCTGCGCGGCCTCCAGGACCGTGACGGCCATCTTCGTGACCGACGTGGCGATCGTCGCGATGTCGACGGCCTGGAAGTCCTCCTTGTGGAGCAGGTGCGTCGGCGCCTGGCCCGTGATGCAGAGGATCGGGATGGAGTCACCGGTCGCCGAGTACAGGCCGGTGATCATGTCGGTGCCCGCAGGACCCGACGTGCCGATGCAGACACCGATGTTGCCCGGGTTGGCCCGGGTGTAGCCCTCGGCCATGTGCGAGGCGCCCTCGACGTGGCGGGCGAGCGTGTGGTCGATGCCACCGCCCTCCTTGAGCGCCTTGTAGAAGGGGTTGATCGCGGCGCCCGGCACACCGAACGCGTTGACGACGCCTTCGCGCTTGAGGATCTCAACTGCCGCGCGGGCAGCGGTCATACGAGCCATGGGGTTCTCCTGCTTCGACAACAGCTTCGACAGCTTCGACGGCCTTGCGGCCGCCGGATACGGCTGGCGGTTTCGGCTCCCGTCGCGCCCCGCGGTGAGCTTCTGTTTCCGCATTGTGGAAATTATGTTCTGCTATATGGAAGCAATGTAGGGGGGTGTGACGGAGACCGTCAAGAGACATCCGGGAACCGGGCCGCTCGGCGCCGCGTCCCAGTCGGTGGATTCGGGCCACACCATCGGGGGGGTCGACCGTGGCCGCATCACCGCAACGCTTCGGCTGCTGGACGACCGGACCGCTCCTCGGGCAGGGCGCCATGGGCAGGGTCCATGTCGCGCACGACGGCGCGGGCCGCACGGTCGCCCTCAAGGTCGTGCACCGCTTTCTCGCCGGGGACGAGGAGTTCCGGGCCCGCTTCGCCCGCGAGATCGCCGCCCTGGGCGCGGTCCGCGGCCCGTGGACCGCGGCGCTCGTGGACGCGGACCCCGGCGCCGCCGTGCCCTGGCTCGCCACCGAGTACGTCCCTGGGCCCACGCTCGCCGCGCGGGTGCGCGAGGGCGGTCCGCTCCCGGTGGCCGAGTTACGTTCCCTCGCCGGCGCCCTGGCCGGAGCGCTCAGCACCATCCACCGCGCCGGGCTCGTCCACCGTGACCTCAAGCCGTCGAACGTCCTCCTCTCCCCCGCCGGACCCCGCGTCATCGACTTCGGCATCGCGCGGGCCACCGACGGCACCCGGCTCACCGCGAGCGGAGCCACGCCCGGCACCGCGGGGTACGCGGCCCCGGAGCACCTCACCCAGGGCGTCTCCACGCCCGCCGCCGACGTCTTCTCGCTCGGCGCGGTCCTCTCCTTCGCGGCGACCGGCCGCGCCCCCTTCGGCAGCGGCTCCTCCGACGCGGCCGGCTACCGCACCGTGCACGCCGAGCCGGACCTCGCGGGCGTCCCGGAGGAGCTGCTTCCGCTGATCTCCGCCTGCCTCGCCAAGACCCCGGCGGCCCGGCCCGCCCCGCGCACCGTCGCCCGCATGGCGGGGCTTCCGCTGCCGGGCAGCAGGCGCCGGGCGTTCACGGTGGCGGGCACGCTGCTCGCCGTGGCGGGGGTGGTGGCGGGGCTGCTGCTCGTGCCGGGCGAGGAGAGCGGGAGCGGGGGCGAGAGCGGGGCCGGGGGCTCGGGTTCCGGTTCCGGCTCCGGCTCCGGCTCCGCGGGCGGGGCCCGGCCCGACGGCGACAAGATCCCGAAGCGGCTCGGCAAGGTCACCGAGGCCCTGGGGCCGCGCGGCATGCGGCCCATCGGCGACCCCGTGAGCCCGCTCGGGAACGTACCCCTGGACGGATCGTGGTCCGAGGAGTGGGCCCAGCGGCCCAAGCCGCCGGCCGCCGGTGAAGGCAGCAACACGTCCAAGGACCGGCAGCAGCTGGTCGGCGTCTGGCTCACGGACAAGGCCCTGATCCGCGCGAACGAGGACGCGGTCCGCGCCTTCGAACCGTCCACCGGGAAGGTCCTGTGGACCGCGAAGCCGCCGAAGCCGGGGCTCAAACCGTGCGCGATGTCGCGGACGGCCACCGACGACGGGAGCCGAGGAGCCGTCGTCTACGGCCCCGACCCGGACTTCAAGAAGGGCTGCGACCAGCTGGCCGTGCTCGACCTGGCCAACGGCGACGTCACCTGGTCGAAGTCCCTGGCCGTACGGGATCCGCCCGCGCCCAGGGCCTGGACGCGGGTCGGCATCGCGGGCGACACCGTCGTCGTCCTGTCCGCCGCGGACGAGGCCGGTTACGCGGTCGGCGACGGTGACCGGCGGTGGCGGCGCCCCTACTTCGCCAAGGGCTGCGTACTCCAGACCGCCCTGGTGGGCCGGGCCACCGTCGTCGAATCGGCCACCTGCGGCGACGACGGGCAGCGGCGCGCCCGCGTACGCGAGATCGACGCGAAGGACGGTTCGGTGCGCTGGGCCACCCAGCTTCCCGAGGACGTGACCGGGATGACGCTTGCCACCGCCGAGCCGGTGTCGGCGATGCTCTTCGTCGAGGACTCCAAGGACCTGCCCCTGCAGACCTTCGACGCCAAGGGCCGCCCGGGGAGGCCGCTCGCCAACAAGCAGTCGTTCGGGACCGTCACCACCAGCGGCTTCGGGTCCGCGTTCGACGGGCCGAAGGGCTGGCGTGACGTCGTCGTCACCGAGTACTACAACAAGAAGGGCTTCGGGGTGCTCGCCGTCGACGCGGCCACCGGCAAGGTGCGCTGGCGGCATCCCTACACCGACACGACGAGCGCCATGGTCCTCGGCGTGGACGACCGAGGGGTCCTGGTGGCCGACGGGGACGAGGACAAAGGATTCAGCCGCGAGGTCCGGCTCCAGCGGCTCGACCTGGCCGACGGGGACGTCACGTCCGGGGGCACGATCGGGAACGCCCGCGACTTCGGCGGCGGGGCGACGGTCGTGGTGCACGGCGGCCGGGCCGCCGTGTTCAGCATCCTCGACGAGGACGAGGGCCCGATCGTCATCGGCAGCGCGGACGGCACGGGGTGACCGCGCCGGTGAACGGCCCTGGGGGCGGCGGGCGTTGGGTCGGCGGCTATGAGCTGACGCGGCGGCTCGGCTCGGGCGGCATGGGCGAGGTGTATCTGGGGCGGGACCGCGAGGGGCGGCAGGCCGCCGTCAAACTGGTGCACGCCGAGCTGGCCGACGACCCCGAGTTCCGGGCGCGCTTCCGGCAGGAAGTCGCCGCAGCCGAACGGGTGTTGAGCTACTTCACCGTGCCGGTGGTGGGCGCCGACCCGGAGGGCGATCCGCCGTGGCTCGCCACGAGTTACGTCGACGGACCCTCGCTCGGCGAGGCGCTCGCGCAGGGCGGCCCGCTGCCGCACGACCGGCTCTGCTCGCTGGCCGCCGCGCTCGGCGAGGCGCTCGTCGTCATCCACGGCGCGGGCATCGTGCACCGTGACCTCAAGCCGTCGAACGTACTGCTCACCGACGACGGGCCGCGCGTCATCGACTTCGGCATCGCACGCGCCGCCGACGCCACCGCGCTGACCGGTACGGGCATGATGATCGGCACCTTCGGCTACGCGTCGCCCGAGCAACTCACCGGCTCCGCACCGGTGGAGGCCGCGTCGGACGTCTTCTCGCTCGGCGCGGTTCTCCTCTTCGCGGCGACCGGGCGGCATCCGTTCGGCGAAGGGCCCGGGGCCACGATCGCGTACCGGACCGTGCACGAGGACGCGGACACCGCCGGTGTCACCGGGCCGCTGCTGCCCCTCGTACGCGCATGTCTGGCGAAGGAGCCGGGGCGGCGGCCCACGCCCCGCGAGGTGATCGCGGCGGCGCGGGCCGCGCAGTCGGCCCTCGCACCGTGGGACGGCTCCCCCGAACCGACCTCCTACCGCCTGGCCCCGCCCCCGCCACGGCCCGCTCCCCCGCCGCCGGTGACCCCGCCGCGGCGCCGTCGCCCGTGGTGGCCGCTGGTCGCGGCGGCCGCCGTGCTCGCGGTCCTCGCGGCGGTGTTCGTGCCGCGGCTCCTGGACGACGACGGAGGCGGCACCCCGCAGGGCAAGAAGCCCGGCGGCGGCGCGTCGAGCAGCCCGCCCGCTTCCTCGGCCACGCCCCCGAACGAGAGCGCACGCACAGCGCCCGCCGGACCCGGCAGCGACGTACTCCCCGCGGCGCACGCGGAGGGCGTACGCGAGAAGAAGTGGACGGCCGACGTCTCCGGCAGTGACGACGAGCGCTTCCTGCTCGGCGGCTGGCTGCACCAAGGAACCGCTGCCCGCGTCGACGGGCTCGGCGCGCGGGGATATGACGCGGCAAACGGCGAGGAGCTCTGGACGGTCAAACCCCCCGATGATCTGAGGACTTGCTCGGCGTCGGCGGGCCCGAGCGCGACGTCCGACGGCATCGGCGCCCTCAGCTTCGGCAAGGACCCGAACCGGCAGGCCCAGTGCACACGGGTCGGCGCCGTCGACACCGGCAGCGGAGAACTCCTGTGGCACAAGGACATCGGCGCACCGCACGGCGCGGGGATCACCCTTGGCATGACGGGCCGGACGCTCGTCGCGTCGGGCGAGCGCGGGGTCGTCGGCCTCGACCGCCGCACCGGCAGGGAGCGGTGGCACTACACGGAAGGGGTCGACAACTGCAGCCTGTTCATCGCGACGGTGGGCAGGCGTACGGTCGTCCTCCTCCAGACGTGCTCCGGCGGGGAAGGTGTGGCCACGAGCGCCAACACGGTGCGGGAACTGGACGCCGCCACCGGCGAGGTGCGCTGGACGCACCGGCTGCCGGCCAATGTCACCGAGCCGCGGGTGCTCACCACCGAGCCGGTGGCCGTCTCCCTTGGACGGGGCGGCGACGGCAGCAAGAACTCGCTGCTGGTCCTCGACCTCAAGGGGCGCGCGCACCACGAGGTCGCGAGGCACGGTCCGTACGGCGAACTCGACCTGGTCCGGGGCGAGGACGACGGCTGGATGCTGTCCGAGGGCGGCATCGTGGCCGCGCAGACGAGGGGCCTGTCCGGCAGACAGGCCGAACTCGTCGTGATCGACACGGAATCGGGCAAGGTCCGCTTTCACGAGCCGCTGCCGTTCGGCGGCATGAACCTGCTCTCGCTGGGCGACGGCAAGGTGACCGGCATGGTCGAGTACAGCTCCCCCGACGAACCGACCCACATCGTGCGCTTCGACCTCGACGACGGCTCGACGGACGGGGACGGCACGCTGCCGTACGTGGCGGCCATGGACGGCATCGGCCATGTGGTGGCGGCGAGCGGGCGGCAGGTGGTCGTCTTCGCGTCCAGCTCGAAGTCGCGGATCGGGGCGGTGGGTTTTGGCTGACGTACCGTCAATCTCCTGTCCCTGGAGGCCTCGTTGGTGGACGATGGACGCTCCAGGGGCGGGCGGACGGTGAGGGCGATGACGCAGAGCAGCATGCCGGTGCGGTGCCCCGTCTGCCGGCGCGAGCATCTGTACGCGCCGCCGACGTACGCCTGCGGATGCGGCGCCCCCGTGGTCCTGCCGCTTGCCCGCGGCGCCGCGGTGTCGCCGGTCACGGACCGGACGTGGGCGGACGCGTGGGTGAGCGTGCGCTGCCAGGTGTGCGGGCACCGGGGCCAGTGGCCGCAGCCGGAGCTGGGGTGCGGCTGCGGGGCGGTGCTGCGCATACCGGTGCGTACGCCTCCGACGGCTCCGGCGCACATCCCGCTCCCCCGGACGGCTCCGGCGCCGCGCCCCGCGTTCCAGCCGATCGCCGTCCGTACGGCGCGGGACGTGGTGACGGTGGCCGCGCTGTATCTGCGCTGGCTGGGGTACCGGGACATCCGCGGGGCGGTCGAGCGGGCGCCGTCCGGCGTGCGGGTCGCCGCGGAGGGCGTGATCGCGCTGATAGAGCCATCGGTGCGCCCCCTCTCCCTCCGCGACGTGGAATGCCTGTGGCTGTCCGCCATGGCGGCCACGACGAGCTGCCTCTGCTTCTCCCTGGCCGGCTACGAGGATCCGGCCCACGCCCGCGCGCAGGCGCTGTCGATCCCCCTGTTCCTCATCGACCTCACGGGCACGCCGCAGCCGGTGAATTCACCGGCGGACGAGCTGCTTGCGATGGGGGTGTAGGGCGCCGCAGGGCAATCGGGTGGGGGAGGGAGAAATCCGCCGCGAATCGGCGGGCCAGAAATCCCGCCCCCGGGCACATCGGACCAGGCATAGTCAGCGCATGCGAATCCGCCCCGCCACCCCCGCCGACCTGGCCACGCTCCAAGACATTGAGCGCGCAGCAGGCGAGCCCTTCCGCGCCCTCGGCATGAGGGCCATCGCTGACGACGACCCGCCCACGGTGGAAACCCTGGACCGCTTCCGGCGCGCCGGGAACGCCTGGGTGGCCACCACCCCGGCGCACGGCGCCGCCGGCGCCCCCGTCGCGTACCTCATCAGCGAACCCGTAGACGACGCCGAGCACATCGAGCAGATCTCAGTGCACCCCCGCGCCGCGGGCCACCGCATCGGCCAGGCCCTGATCCAGCACACCGCCGACCGCACCCGCAGGCCCCTCACGCTCACCACGTTCGCGGACGTCCCCTGGAACGCCCCGTACTACGCCCGCATCGGATTCCGCGTGCTCGGCGAGGCCGAACTCACCCCGGGGCTGCGGAAGATCCGCGCCCACGAGGCCGAGCTCGGCCTCGACCGCTGGCCACGGGTGGCCATGCGCCGCGACCTCACCCCCGGGGGAGCTACGCCCCGTACCGCTCCCTGAGTTCGATCTTCCGCACCTTCCCGGACACGGTCATGGGAAACTCCGCCAGGATCCGCAGCGCGGTCGGCACCTTGTAGTGCGCCAACTGCCCGTCGCAGTACGCCCGGAGCTCCTCAAGCGTCAGCGGATCTTCCGCGTCCGCGTCCCGGAGGATGACGCAGGCAAGCGGAACCTCCCCGTACCGCTCGTCGGGAACCCCCACCACCTGGACATCCGCGATCTTCGGGTGGCCGTACAGGAACTCCTCGATCTCGCGCGGGTAGATGTTCTCGCCGCCCCGGATGATCATGTCCTTGATCCGCCCGACGATCTGGACGTAGCCGTCATCGCGCATGACCGCGAGGTCACCCGTATGCATCCAACGCCCCGAGTCGATCACCTCGGCCGTCCGCTCGGGCTCGTCCCAGTAGCCGAGCATCACGCTGTAGCCCCGCGTGCACAGCTCACCGGACCCGCCGCGCGGCAGCGTCACACCACTCACCGGATCGACGACCTTGACCTCGATGTGCGGCAGCACCCGCCCCACGGTGCCGGTGCGCCGCTCCAGGTCGTCCGTGCGCCGCGTCTGCGTCGAGACCGGCGACGTCTCCGTCATGCCGTAACAGATGGAGACCTCCTCCATATGCATCTCGGCGACCACCCGCTTCATCACCTCGACCGGGCAGGGCGAGCCCGCCATGATGCCGGTGCGCAGCGAACTCAGGTCGTACGTCGCGAAGTCGGCGAGGTTCAGCTCCGCGATGAACATGGTCGGCACCCCGTACAGCGAGGTGCAGCGCTCGCGCTCGACGGCGTGCAGCGTGGCGACAGGGTCGAAGGAGGGCGCGGGGATGACGATGCAGGCTCCGTGAGAGGTGGCCCCCAGATTCCCCATGACCATCCCGAAGCAGTGATAGAAGGGCACGGGCAGACACACCCGGTCCTGCTCGGTGTAGCCGACCGTACGCCCCACCCAATAACCATTGTTGAGGATGTTGTGATGGGAGAGGGTGGCCCCCTTGGGAAAGCCGGTGGTGCCGGACGTGTACTGGATATTGACGGGATCGTCGCAACTCAACTCGGCTTCGCGGGCGGCGAGTTCGGCGCCCGAGACGGTGGCCGCCGCATCGAGCAGCACATCCCAGGAACCGTCCTCGATGTAGTGGACGGTTCGCAGGTCGGGGCAGCCAGGCCGCACCTGATCGACGAGCGATCGGTAGTCGCTCGACTTATGGGACTGCGATGCGACCAGGACCGACACCCCGGCCTGCTTGAGCACGTACTCCAACTCATGTGCTCGATAAGCCGGGTTGATGTTGACCATGATGGCGCCGATCCGCGCGGTGGCGTACTGCACGAGCACCCACTCGGCACAGTTCACCGCCCAGATCCCGACCCGGTCCCCCTTGGCGACCCCGCTCCCCATGAACCCGCGCGCCAACTGCTCGACGGCGGCCCCGAATTCGGCGTACGTCCACCGCGTGCCCGCCGCCACGTCCACCAGCGCGTCCCGCTCCGGCCAGGCCTCGACGGCCCGGTCGAGGTTCCGCCCGATCGTGTCACCGAGCAGCGGCGTGGAGCTCACGCCGTGCGCGTACGAGAGCTCACTCACCGGAAGTCCTCCTCGCGGTACTCGGCGTCCGACCCTGCCGCGGTCGCCTCACGCAGCTCGATCCGGCGGATCTTGCCGGAGACGGTCTTGGGCAGCGCACCGAACTCAAGGCGGCGCAGCCGCTTGTAGGGGGCGAGGACCGCACGCGAGTGCTCGAAGAGCAGCTTCGCGGTGTCGGGTCCCGGTTCGTATCCGGCGGCGAGGACGACATACGCCTTGGGCACGGCGAGCCGCACCGCGTCCGGCGCCGGCACGACCGCCGCCTCCGCGACCGCCTCGTGCTCAAGCAGCGCGCTCTCCAGCTCGAACGGCGAGATCTTGTAGTCGGAGGCCTTGAAGACGTCGTCGGCGCGCCCCACGTACGTGATGTAGCCGTCGTCGTCGCGCGAGCCGATGTCACCCGTGCGGTAGTAGCCGCCCGCCATGGCCTCGGCGGTGCGCTCGGGGTCGCCGTTGTAGCCGACCATCAGGCCGACCGGGCTTTCGGCCAGGTCGAGGGAGATCTCGCCCTCCTGCGCGCCGGGTTTGCCGGTGACCGGGTCGAGGAGTTCGACGGCGAAGCCGGGGGTCGGCCGGCCCATGGAGCCCGGTTTCAGTTGCTGGCCGGGCGAGTTGGCGACCTGTACGGCCGTCTCGGTCTGGCCGAAGCCGTCCCGGATGGTGACGCCCCAGTCGCGCCGGACCTGCTCGATGACCTCGGGGTTGAGCGGCTCGCCCGCCGCGACGACCTCGCGCGGCGGGGTGCGCAGCTGGGTCAGGTCCGCCTGGATGAGCATGCGCCACACGGTCGGCGGGGCGCAGAAGGACGTCACGCCCGCGCGGTCCATCTCGGCCATCAGCCGTGCGGCGTCGAAGCGGGTGTAGTTGTGGATGAAGACCGTGGCCTCGGCGTTCCACGGGGCGAAGAGGTTGGACCAGGCGTGCTTGGCCCAGCCCGGCGAGGAGATGTTGAGATGTACGTCGCCGGGCTTGAGGCCGATCCAGTACATGGTCGCCAAATGGCCGATGGGGTACGAGACATGGTTGTGCTCGACCAGCTTGGGGCGGGCCGTCGTGCCCGAGGTGAAGTAGAGCATCAGCGGATCGTCTGCGTGGGTGACGCCGTCGGGCTCGAAGGTCTCCGGGGCGTCGTCGGCACCGTCGTACGAGATCCAGCCGGGGCCGGCACCGCGGCCGACGGCGATGCGTGTGTAGTCGCCGGGTACGTCGTCGAACTTGGCCGTGTCCTCGGGCCGCACGATGACGTGCCGGGCGCGGCCGCGGTCGATGCGGTCGCGCAGGTCGACGGGGCCGAGCAGTGGGGTCGCCGGGATGACGATCGCGCGCAGCTTCATCGCGGCGAGGGCGATCTCCCACAGTTCGGCCTGGTTGCCGAGCATCACGACCACGCGGTCGCCGGCGCGGACGCCTTGCGCGCGCAGCCAGTTGGCGACGCGGCCGGAGCGGGCGGACATCGCAGCGAAGGAGACACGGGTCTCCGTCCCGTCCTCCTCGACGATGTGCAGGGCGGTGTTGTCGTTGTCGCGGGCGATGACGTCGAACCAGTCGAGCGCCCAGTTGAACCGCTGGGGCCGCGGCCAGGTGAAGCCCTCGTAGGCGGCGGCGTAGTCCTCACGATGCCGCAGCAGGAAGTCCCGAGCGGTGCGGAACTGTTCCGTGCCGCCGGTGCCCGTCGTCGTCATTGCGCTCTCCCTCGTCGCCGGTCCGCTGCCCCGCACCTTTGCCGGGCTCATTGCCGGACGCCACTTAACATCGTGTAATTCGTGCTGCGGGTCTCACTACCCCCGGACGGGGGTGTCCGTGCGGTGAAGGGGCGACACGCGTGACGGCTGACGGCGGCGATGCGGTGGAGATGCGGTCCGCCCTGCTGCGGCTGCGGCGGGGCACGGGCCTTCCGGTGGCCTTCGGCGGGCTCCTCGAAGGGCAGCGTCAGGTGCGGATCGGCGAGCTGAGCGGCACGGGGACGCGTGCGCTGTGCGGGCTCGCGGTGTCCGCGGGCCATGGTCTCGGCGGCAAGGCGGTCGCGCTCTCGCGTCCGTGCGCGGTCACGGACTACCACGATTCGCGGCACATCAGCCATGAGTACGACGGTGCCGTCGCCGCGGAGGGGCTGCGCTCGGTCCTCGCGGTGCCGGTGGTGGTGCGCCGCCGGGTGCGGGGCGTGCTGTACGGCGCCCTGCGTACCGCCCAGCCGCTGGGCGACCGGACCCTGTCGGCGGCGGTGGCCGCGGCGCGGGACGTGGAGCAGGCCCTTGTCGTACGCGACGAGGTGCGCCAGCTCCTGGTGACGGCGCGGGAGCCGGTGGCAGGGCCCGCCGCCTGGGAACAGGTCCGCGAGGCGCACAGCGCACTGCGCGGCCTGGCCCCCCGCGTCCTGGACCCGGCGCTGCGCGAGGAACTCCTCGCGGTATGCGGCCGCTTGGCCGCGGCGGCGGCCCCCTTTCCCGAACGCGACGTGTCCCTCGCCCCTCGCGAGGTGGACGTCCTGACGTGCGTGGCGGGCGGCCTGACGAACGCGAGGACGGCGGAGCGCCTTGGGCTGCGCCCGGAGACGGTCAAGGGCTACTTGCGGGCGGCCATGCGGAAGCTGGGCGCGCATACGCGGTTGGAGGCGGTGGTGGCGGCGCGGCGGGCGGGGCTGCTGCCGTGAGCCACCTGGCCCCACCGGCTCCTCGCCCAGTTCCTCTCCTCACCCGACTCTTCACCCCTCGATCACAGTCCCGAAGCGGATGTCATAAGAGGGGGCGGCGGCGGGCGCCCCCCCCCCCCCGCGCCCCCCCCCCCCCACCCCCCCCCCCCCCCCCCCCCCCCCCCCCCCCCCCCCCCCCACG
>NZ_JBHYIG010000074.1:0-20274 GCF_042740015.1 Streptomyces sp. NPDC059037 | reverse complement strand
CAGTGGTTTTGTACGCCGGGGGGGGGGGGGCCGCCCCCCCCCCCCCCGGCGAGCACCCCCAGCATCCGCTCCCCCTCCCCCACCAGCTCCTCCCGCTCGGCCCGGCTCACCCGCCCGAACGGCTCGATGGTCAGCACGCCGCCCCCGCCCTTCGCATCCTCATCCCACCGCCACACCCCAGCGAGAAACCCGTCGAGCAGGAAGACGCAGTACGCGAAGTTCCCCTTCCAGGTCCGCCCCTTGTAGTCGGCGGGCACGACCCGGGCCCGGTCCGCGTGCGAGAGCAGGAGGTTGTCGAACTCGGGAAGGAACCGCGGCGGAGCAGGTGTGTCCGCGTCGGGGCGCGGCGCGTCGGGCAGGTCGAAGAGCTCGACCCCGTTCTCGTCACGGAACGTACGCAGTCCGGGCCTGAGCCGCTCGAAGACCTCCCGGAGGCGGGTGAGCCGGGCCCAGGTCTGCATGTCCTTGACGGAGGCGGGCCCGAAGGCGGCGAGATAGCGCAGGACGGTGGCGTCCATGGTGGTGTCGATGGTGGCGTCCATCGGGGACCCCGGCGCGCCGCCGAGCCAGTGGTCGAGCGTGGTGAGCGCGACCTGGCCGCTGCGCCGCCACAGCCCGCGGGGAGTGACCTGGACGAGCGGCAGCACACACCGGGCGGCGATCGCCAGGGACTGCGGATCGGCGTCGGGCCACCGGACGAGCAGCACCTCGCGCAGCTGCTTCATCGTGCGGGGCTCCGCCTCGACGGCCTCGCGGGCGAGCACGGCAAGCTCCTCCAGGTCGACGCCGACGAGCCCCTTCCGGAACACCGTCGCCATCTCGCGTTCGAGCGCGGGCTGCATCATCGGCCGCAGCGCGAGGGCGTCCTCCGCGGTGTGCAGATGGATGGTGGAGCGCATGGTGACGATGCGGACCGCCTCCCGCGCCTCCATGAGCGCGGACAGCTCCAGCGGGTCGAAGTCCTCCAGGCGCGCCGCGAGGGCGTAGTAGGGCGGCTTGACGTTCTGCGCCTGCAGACCGAGGAGATGGGCCACGGCGTCCTTGGCGGACAGATCGGCCGAGCGGCGCAGGAGGAGCTGCCGCTCGAGCGTGGCCCGGTTGAGCGCACGCGCCCCAAGGACCGGGGCGACACCTCCGGAGGACACCACCTTCTTCGAACCCGAACTTGACCCCGAACCCGAACCCGAACCCGAACTCGAACTCGCCCTCGTCTTCGTCTTCGTCTTCGTCATGTTCCGCACGCTAGCGGCCCTTGCGGACACCTGCGGTCCGCAAGTCGGCCGCGTCGTCGCCACACCCGGGCCTTTTGAGCCGTATATCCTGCTCCGTGGCCATCTAGACATACGTTCGACATGGGAGGCACCCAGCATGGCGGAGCGCCGCGCCCGGCCCGCACCGACCACCAGGAAGCACGGCTGGCGGCGTGCCTCCCAGGGCGATGGGGCGCCGGCGACCGGGAACGGAAACCCCGGCAATGCCATGTCCGCCGCCCCGACGAATGCGACAGCACCGGATGCCGCGAGCGTGGTGCATGCGGCGCTCTACCGGGACGGCGTCCGCGTCGCGACGCCCGCTTCCCTCTCCGACACCTTCCGCGAACTGCGCGAGCAGCAGGACGGCATGGCCTGGATCGGCCTCGCCCGCCCCACCGAGGCCGAACTCCTCACCCTGGCAGCCGAGTTCGACCTCCATGAACTCGCCGTCGAGGACGCGATGGAGGCCCACCAGCGTCCGAAGCTGGAGCGGTACGGCGAGACGCTCTTCGTGGTCCTGCGCGCGGCCCGCTACCTGGACGCCCCCGAGGAGGTCGACTTCGGCGAACTCCACGTCTTCGTGGGCCCCGACTTCGTCATCACGGTCCGGCACGGCGCGGCCCCCGACCTCTCGGCGGTCCGCCGCCGCATGGAGGAGACCCCCGACCTCCTCAAGCTCGGCCCGGAAGCGGTCCTCTACGCGATCCTGGACGCGGTCGTGGACGGCTACGCCCCGGTCGTGGCCGGCGTACAGAACGACATCGACGAGATCGAGACCGACGTCTTCGGCGGCGACCCCAAGGCCTCCCGCCGCATCTACGAACTCTCCCGCGAAATGGTCGAGTTCCAGCGCGCCACCCGCCCCCTGGTCTCCATGCTGCACGCCCTGATGGCGGGCTTCGCCAAGTACGGCACCGACGAGGAACTCCAGCGCTACCTGCGCGACGTGGCCGACCACGTCACCCACACCAGCGAACGAGTCGACGGCTTCCGCCAGGCCCTGACCGACATCCTCACGGTCAACGCGACGCTGGTGACGCAGCAGCAGAACGCGGAGATGCGGGCGCTGGCGGAGGCGGGGTTCGAGCAGAACGAGGAGATCAAGAAGATCTCGTCGTGGGCGGCGATCCTGTTCGCGCCGACGCTGGTCGGCACGATCTACGGCATGAACTTCGAGACGATGCCCGAGCTGAAGTGGGCGGCGGGGTATCCGTTCGCGATCCTGCTGATGGCGGTGGTGTGCGTGAGCCTGTACTTCATCTTCAAGCGGCGGGACTGGCTCTGAGCGCTCAAGGCCGATGGGTGGCTGCTGTCCGCGGTGCCGTCAGCCGCCGTCTCTCCGGCCCCATGAGCCCGTGCCCCGGAGCCGGGAACGCGGCCCGGAGCAGGAAGGAGCCGTCCGGCGTCGGGCCCGCGGCGAGTGCGCCGTCCAGGATGCGGGCGCGTTCGCGCAGACCGGTGAGGCCGTGGCCGCCGCTCGTCTCGGAGGCGGCTCCTCCGGTGGTCTCAGGCGCGGCTTCACCGGTGGTACCCCGGGCCGACGCGCTACGGACCTCGACGACCAGACAGGTGTCGCCGTCCACGGACTCCACGCGCAGCGCGACCGGGGCGCCGACGTCGCCGTGTCTCAGTACGTTGGTCAGTGCCTCCTGCACGGTGCGGTAGGCGGCGAGCTCCACTGTGGCGGGCCAGTACACCCCGTCCCCTGGGGCGATGGTCAGGGGCTGCACCGTGAGTCCGCTGCGCTCGACGAGGGCGGGGATGTCGGCCAGGCGGGAGCCGAGGGGCACGCTCGCCTCCTCAGGGTGCTGTTCCCGCAGCGCCCTGACCAGGTGCCGCATCTCGTCCAGGGCACGCAGGCTCACCGTGCGGATCAGTTCGGCCTCCTGACGGGTGTCCGCGTCCGGGGCCCGCCGGGCCAGCGCCGCCGTCCTGACCGAGATCAGGCTCATCTCGTGCCCCACCACGTCGTGCATCTCGCGTGCGAGCGCGGCCCGTGCGCCCTCCTCGACGGCGGCGCGCTCACTCCTCAGGGCACGCTCGTGGCTCTGCCGCAGGGCAAGGACCTGTTCGGCCACGCGGGCCCGGGAGCGCAGCAACTGCCCGAGCGCCGCCGGTGCCGCCCCGAACACCGTGCAGTACACCAACGCCTGGAGCACGTCACCGGACGCGTACGGCGATCCGACGCGCCACAGCAGAGAGTCAAGGAGTTCGGCGACGGACACCACGACCCCGCACAGCGACGCCGCCACGAGGGGTAGTACTCGTGCCGCTGCGACCAGGGCCACCAGGGGGGCGAGTTGCATGCCTGCCGGGAGCGCGGGCAGCGTCAGGACGAGCACGAGCACTGGCCGACGCCGCCGCCACGGCAGGGCGGCCAGGGCGAGCACGGTCAGCACGAGGCCGTACGGGCCCGGCTGCTCCTTCTCGCCTTCGAGGAGTTCCACCAGCAGGTCGGTGCCCGCGAGGAGCAGTACGGCGGCCTCAGTCGCGCAGCGGCGCGCGAACGGCGGGAGCCGAGGCCTGGCCGGAATCATCGGGCCGGTTCCGGCGTCGGCAGTCCGCCGTCGCGTCCCGGAGCCGGCCGAGACCCGCCGACGAGACCGGCCTGATAGGCGATGACTGCGGCTCGTACGCGGTTGTCCGTGCCGAGCTTGGCGAGCGTGGCGCTGACGTGCTCCTTGGCCGTACCGGGAGTGATGGCCAGCCGTTCGGCGATCTCCGGGTTGGACAGGCCGTTGCCGAGCAGCGCGAGCACCTCGTGCTCCCGGGCGGTGAGCCGGGCCAGACGCTCCCGCAATTCACCTGATGCGGTTCGCTGCGCGGCACGGGACGTGTCGTGTCTCGGCAGGTCGCGTTCCAAGGCATCGGGGCCGGGAGGTGTCCGGGCGTCGAGCGTGGAGGCGTACCCCTCCACGACCGCCGCGGCGATGGAGGGGGAGAGCACTACACCTCCCACCGCTGCCGCGCGCACGGAGCGGATCAGGTCGTCCGGATCGCTGTCCTTGAGCAGGAAGCCGTCCGCCCCGGCGCGCAGCGCGCGCACCACGTACGCGTCGGCGCTGAAGGAGGTCAACATGACCACGGCCGGCGTCGGAATGCGTCCCTTGAGGTCCTCGAGCACCGCGAGGCCGTCACGTTGGGGCATCCGGATGTCGAGCAGCACCACGTCGGGGGAGTGCGCGGCGACGGCCTTGAGCACGCCGTCCGCCTCGCACGCCTCGACCACGCGTACGTCCCCGGCCGTCTCCAGGACCATGCGCAATCCCGTACGAAACAGTTCCTCGTCATCGACGATCACGACGTCGATGACGTCGTCAGGCCGACCCGCCCGTCTGTTCGCCACTGTCCTCGTCGCCCCCGTTGTCCCCCTGTTGATCAAGTGTCCATCATGGGATTCTCGTCCTGCCTTGTGCAAGCCAGACGAGTGCGAACCGGGGTGATCAGCCCATTCCAGGGCTAGCCATGTTAAAACCCGCTGTTCTAGGGCCCGTTATTCCAGGACCCGCTCCGCCCGGAAGACCAGCGGCATCAGCACGAGCAGCACGGCCGTCAGCACCACGGTGCCGCTCACGTACCAGCCCGTCATCGTCGTATACGCGTCCGGCGCCAGGCTGGCGGCCGTCGTCGCCCCCAAGGCGGGGAAAAGGGCGATCGCCCGCGCGAGCCCTCCGCCGAGCCCCGCGGTCGGCCGCAGCCCCGCGGGCCAGCGAAAACCGACGAACACGGTGGCGGACGCGGCCCACAGCACGGAGGCGGCCGGGACGAGCAGCCCCAACAGCAGGTATCCGGCGCTGAGATGAACACTGCTGCCGCCGAGCGTGAGGGCGGCCCAGGCGAGTCCGGTGAAACTGAGTACGAGGACGAGCCAGGACAGCACCCCGGTGATCAGCGCGCACGCGGTGTAGGCGAGGTACACGGAGCGCAGACGGACCGGTGTGGCGAGCAGCGCCTCCATGGAGCCGCCCGCCAGGTCCCCTGAGACGACGGCGCGGCTGACCGCCCCCGTGATCAGCGCGGCGGCCACCCCGAGCAGGGTGGGCGCGGCGAGCAGTGCGGTGCTCAGCGCGCGGGCGGTGGCGGAGTGCAGACCGGCCACGGCGACCAGGCCGTTGTCGGCGGCGACGAGTTCTCCATGGACCGCGTCGGGGAATATGTGCGGCAGCACGAGCAGCAGGGCGACGAGGCCCGTACCGGCGGCCGCGGGGACGAGCAGGGCCTGGCGGCCCTGGTGGCGCCAGGTTCGGACGAGCAGGGCGCCGAGGAGTCCGCCAGTGGTCATGAGGAATCGTCCAGGAGTTGGTGGATGGTGGTTTCAATGGCAGTTCGAGTGGCGGTCTCAGTGCCGGGTTCCGTGATGTCGGCGGCACCTGCGGAGACGGTGTCCACGCAAACGCGGCCTTCGGAGACGGGGCGTACGTCGGTGACCTCGACACCTCCGGCGACGAGCCCGGCGATGTGCTCACCGATCGTCGTGTCCTGCCCGAGCTCCGCCCGCTCCCAGGCTCCGCCGCCGCGCGAGGTGCGCAGGTCGTACGCGGACGGCGACGCGGCCTGTTCCGCTTCTCCCGCCGCGGGCAGTCCGTGGAGCGCCCCGCCCTTGAGGACCAGCAGGCGTGAGGCGAGCGTCATCGCCTCGGGCACGCTGTGCGTGGAGTAGAGGACGGTCTTGTGCGCGCCCCAGGAACGTACGAGTGCGCGGGTGTGCTCGGCACTGACCGGGTCGAGCCCCGTCATGGGCTCGTCGAGCAGCAGGACGTCCGGGTCGGTCAGGGTGAGCCTGGCCAGGTCGGCCCGTTGGAGCTGGCCCCTGCTGAGCCGGGCTGTACGCCGGCCGAGCAGCCCTTCGATGTCGAACCGCGCGGCCGCGTCCCGTATCCGCTCGGTGTGCAGCGCCCTGTCCAGGCCCTGCACCCGGGCCCAGAACTCCAGGTTGTCCCGCACGCTCAACTGCGGGCTGAGCGCGGCGCGGTGGGTCAGCACGCCGATCGCGCGCTTCGCCTCACGGTGGGTGGCCAGGTCGGTGCCACCGAGGAGGACCCGCCCCGCGAGCGGCGGCAGGATACCGGCCAGGACCCGCATGAGCGTGGTCTTCCCGGCGCCGTTGCGCCCGAGCAGGACATGCACCCCAGGGGCGAGTTCCGTGTCGATGGGGCCGATGACCGGGCGTCCGCGGTACCCGGCGACGACCCCGTCGAGGCGTACCCCCGTCACGGCGCGTCGAAGAGGGTGCCGCGCTGCTCGGCCGTCAACTCGCTCTCGTCGACACGACGGAGCAGCGACAGATGCCGACCCGCCTTGCACATGCCCAGCCGGCGCGGGCCGAGCCGGATGGTGGTCACTGAGGCTCCGTGGACCCAGCTTCCCCAGAAGACGTGGTCCTTGCCGCACGCGATGATGGTGTCCGCAGCCATGTGTCTCTCCTTCAGCCGAGGTGGGGGGTATACGTCGGTTCTCTGCCGGCTTCACTGGCTTTCCCGGCTTCACCAGTTCCACCGGCCTCGTCTGCCTCGTCTGCCTCGTCTGCCTCATCGAGGTCTTCGGGCTCTTCGGCGACCGAGGGCTGTCGCCCGTCCTGCGGTACGGGGTCCGCGAGTTCCACGCGATCCGGCGTCGCGGCGACCGCGGCAGCACCGATCATGATCAGGCTGAAACTCCACAGGCCGATGGTCGCGATGATGGCGCCGTGCAGCAGAACATCCATCTGGAAGGCCAGCTTCCGCCAACGCTCCGGACCGATCAGCAACGCGGCGATCACCACCTCAATGATGATCGCACCCCAGGTCATCGCGCTGACCAGCAGTCCATTTCCGGACATGTTCAGCAGGGGTGCCGCGAAGGGCTGGGCGACACCGAAGACCGGGTCGCGCAGCACGTAGTACTCGGCCGAACCGTTCAGCCAGTCCGGGACGCCGAACTTGCTGATGCCGGACTGCAGATAGAGGATCACCAGTTGTACGCGCAGGGCCCAGAAGGCGGCGAACGCCACCCCTCGGCGGCGCGGCCCGAGCACGGTGGTCGGCCGCTGCCAGTGCCAACGCCGGTCGTCGGCCAGGCCCATGAGGATCAGGAGCAGGCAGACGATCCGCGCGATGGCCTCACCGCCGTCGGGCAACGCGGTGCTGACGCCGATCGAGTACGCGATCCAGGCGTGGATCCACACTGTCCAGCGGGGCCGGTATCCGCTGGCGACCAGGGCGAGCAGCGCGACCATGATCCAGCGACGCCACTCCTGGGAGACCGCGTCACCGCCCACGCAGTACGTGGAGATGGCCTGCACGCCCGCGCAGTGCGGGTAGGGCTGCTCACCGAGCAGGGGGTGGAGCAGCGCGGCGGACGGCGTGAGCGCCAGCGTGATCAGATGCGCCAGGGCGATGATCGTGCGGCCACAGCCGAACCACACCGACCGTGGGTCGAAGCGTCGCAGCGCGTGGTCCACGGCGTAGGGAAGGCTCCCGGGCGAGGTTGCCGTCGCTCGCGCGGCCGCCTTCTTGTTCCTGCCGGTCATCGACCTGTTCCTGTCGATCTTCGCCGTCTCAGCCATCGCACCGGATCCGCAGGTGCGCCGCGCGGGTCACGCGCGAGGTGTCGGACAGCAAGTCGCGGTAGGCCCAGGGCACGGGCCGCTGGTTGGTCACGATGACGTCTCCGCAGAGCGAGGGAACGGGCGAGGGATTGGTCACCGCTGCGGCGGGCCGGGCCGCGGCCGCGCGCAGACAGTCGTCGTTGGAGCCCTCGCAGGCCTCCCAGTGATGCACTTTGGAGGCGAGCAGCGCCTCCTCGGGACCTTGGGCGCGCTGCCGCCGCGAGAGGCCGAAGACGTTCTCGGCCTTGCCCTGTGGGGTCAGCGAGAGGTTCTCTGGCCGCGCTCCGCCGCCGTGCGGCCGGTAGGCGCCGAACTGCTCGCTCTGCGGGTCCTTGGTGAAGAAGGCCCAACCCTGCGGAACGAACGCGGAGAAGGCGGTCTTCACAGGGGGCATCCATGGCTGCGTGGTCACATTGCGCGGCATGGCGAAGTAGACGGAGGCGGCCAGGACGGCGAACAGCGCGGCGGCGGCCGTGACGAAGGCCCGGCGCTCTCGCTGTACGGCCTGGGACGTGTCTCTCATGTATTTTTCCTCGGACGTGTGGGGTGCCGCCCGCCGGGGAGGGCGGCACCTTGCCCACCGCGACGTTTACAGAGCCTTGGCCACCGCGACGTTCAGCGCCTCGCGGGTGAACTGCGAGGTGTCGTCGGCGGGCCGGTAGGCAACCACCACGACCACGCCGACCTCGGCGACGGCCGCCACCGTGGTGGCCACCGTGCCGGTCTGGAGAACGACGTTGTCCGTCTTGACCCAGAAGGAGCCGCGCGCGACGCCGTCGGGGAGCGACTTCTTGTCGGTCACCTTGTTCACGTCGGCCGCGAGGCGGGTGAGCGCGGCGTCGACCTTGTACGGGTCGCCGCTCTGCACGTTCTCGGTGACGGCCTTGTGGAACTGCGGGTCGGCCTTGCCCAGCGCGCCCGTGAAGGCGGCCGTCTTCGCCGCGTCCACCTTCTGGTGCGGTATGCCGAACTTGTCGAGCACGTCCGGGTGTTCCTGCGCGGCGCGGCCGCTGCCGAGCGCGAAGAGCCCGACGATTTCCTGGTCGTTGTACGCGCCGCCTTCGGCCGCCCTGCTCTCGCCGCCGTCGCGGTGAGCGGGCTCCGCCGCAAGAGCCGTGGGGGCGAGCGTGGTCAGCACAGCGGCCGCGGTGACCGCGCCGACACCGGCGATCCGGGTACGTCGGGACGCCTTGATCTGCACGTTGTCTCCTCCTCGAAGTTCCGGTCCAGGCGGCTGCCGGGACCAGAACTTGATCTTGGTTGCGGCAGTACGGCGCCTCAAGAAAGAGACCGCAAAGAGGCGGCAACGGGATCATGTCGGCTCTCTCGCCTCGTCCGCGGATCAGGGGGGTTCACCCCCTGCCTGGGGGGTGGGCACCTGCCGATCGTGGGCTGTCGAACGGACGGCACTGACCCAGGGAATGGGAACTGGAGCGCGCCTGACTGGCGCACGCCTCTCTCGAACCGGAGCAGCACGGTCTGCCCCGCGGGCTGATCTGGCTGGCGGGCATCATCATCCCGCCAGCTCGCCAGTACGCCCTCGAAGTGGGTAAGCAGACGACAGGAATGATGCGGGCGTTGACCCGCTGATCTCCACCAGTCGGGGGCTCGGAATCCCGGCCCCCCGGCTCCCGTACAGCTCCATGGCCATCGCAAGCCAGGCCAATTGGCGGTGAACCGCCGTCGGCCGTTCCGCCCTTGTCGCCCGAGCACGGCGCCCCGCTCCCGCCGGTGCCCAGGTGGCTACGTGCTCCGCCTTCTACAAAGGCGCTGGGGTTCCTGATCTCCCCAGAGGACGTACGCAACGTGCGGCGATCGGTAGCGCTCGCGTTCCTGGCCGGCCCAGCCAAGACAGTTGGAAGTCTGGCCGTGATCGCTCTGCTCTGGCGGACATCGCGGCGGCTACCGGTCCACGCTTCCCAGCCACAGCACGTCCCTGGCCCTGGTCGCTGAACTGCCACTGGAGACAAGCCGAGAGACGCAACCGCGCCCTCAGCGACTTTCGTCACTGCCAGGAGCTTGGCCGTATGCTCGTCACGCTGCTCGCCGCCGGCACGGAGCTTGCCGCCCGAAGTCTCCGGAGCAGACCGCCAGTTCTTGACGTCGACAACGAAGACACCTCCGGGTCCCACCAGCAGCATGTCCACGTTGGCGGCACGCGTCCCTGGCCACCGTCGATCCACGAGCAGCCGCCACCCGCGTTCCGTGAGCACCAACAGCTGGGCAGCGACCCGGCGTTCGCCCTCGCTCGCCGCTTCCCACTGATACGCCTGCCGACGCGCGGCCTGCCACTGCTCCCGCAGCAATCGCTCCTGCCGTCGCGCTTCCTGCAGGGTGCACAATCGCCAAGTCGGAGTTCTCTCGCCGTCAACGACGCTTGGGCAGCCGTTCTATTTGCACCCACGTTGGTGGGAACGATCCACGGGATGAACTTCGACGAGATGCCGGAGCTGGGGTGGGCGTTCGGGTATCCCTTCGCGATCCTACTGATGGCGGTGGTGTGCGTGAGTCTGTACTTCATCTTCAAGAGGCGGGGCTGGCTCCAGCACCGGGCATGAGACCTCAATCCACTTCGCGTACGCGAACGACCCGGAGAGCCCGTTCAGACCCTCTGGGGAGAATGCGCGGCACCAGGGAGCGGCTTGCCGCCCAGGCCGTGTTTTAGGAAGCAGGTGACTCGTGAGCGGCGAGTTCTTCGGTCAATTCCATGCAGCGCAGGCGGGCCGGGGTGAAGTCGTAGGGCATCTTTCCGGTGGCTTCGAATGCGCTCATGGACTCCTGCCACCTGCCAGTGCTTTGGCCGATCTCGTCCTCACCCTCATCAGCGGTAGCGGGGTGCAAAGCGTCCCAGGAGTCGAAGAGCGCATCGTCGCTCTTCGCCAGGCCGGAATACTCGATGACGGCTTGCAGCGCCTTTTCGAAGGCGTGCCGTTCGGCAGCCACCTGGGCCACGCGGGGGTCATCGACAGCGATCGTGTCATTGAGTGCCTCCTCGGCGGCATCAACACGGTCGGAGTCCTCCCGCAGATCCGGGTGGGTGGCCAGGGCGATGAAACGGGTGGCCTGGACGGCCGCACCGAGCGGGCCGAAGATCCGCTCGGTGACCAGCAGGCTGTCCAGGTCCGCCTGGCGCAGGGAGCCCTCGGGCAGGCTCTTGAGGCGGCTGGTGACGAAGTCGGAGAGCAGCCCCATCCTGCTGCCCTCGGTACGCATGCGCTGCACGGCAGTCCGTTGCCGCCGCAGTTCTGCTTCCTGGGCGACGAGGGTTTCCTCCAGCCGTTCCAGGATGCTCGCGATGCCGTCGTCGCTGTCGGCGCCGGCGGAAGCCGTGTCGGCGAAGGCGTCACGGATGTCGTCCAGGGCGATCCCGGCGTCGGCCATCTTGCGGATCCACAGCAGTCGGATCATGTCTTCGTAGCCGTAGCGGCGGCGGTCGTCGCTGCCCCGCTCGGGCTCGGGGAGCAGGCCGATCTCGTGGTAGTGACGGATCGCCCGGGGTGTGGTGCCGACGAAGGCGGCCGCGTCACCGATCTTGACCTGGCGCTGCGGGACGAAGGACGAATACATGAGCGGGGGCCTTCCTCAGTGGGGCGGGACGTGAGTCCACCGGACCACATGCCGCTACGGAAGCTGCAACCCGAGCCACTCCGCCCGGCATCCGTGCGAGGGGAAGTACCCCTTTCTCCGTAACGATCGGTCCGCCCTCTGCCAGGACACCCGCAGGAGGGCAGGCGAGTTCACAGCCACCGCAGGCAGCAACGACTCCAGCACCAACCACTGCTCATCAGAATCGCTCGAGGTCCCATGAGTGCCTCGCCTCGCCCACCTCTGCCAATGCGGGCCGTCACTGACAACATGAACGGTTCCCCGCAGACGACGCGCTCAGCTCCCAAGGCCCCTGGCCTGACATTGCATTGGGCAGCAAGCGGCAACCAGGCATCAGCACGACATAGCGTGCGCGTAGCACAATGCAATCGCCTGTTGGCGTGCAGCGCGTTGCCGTGCACCAGCCAACACGTCGGCCGCGACCACCTCGACCAACTCGTTGCCCTCGCCCAACTCCCGGTGCAACGCGCGCAGTAGCGGACTGGCCTGCGATGATGACGGCGTGCCAGAGCCAGGGACCACTGCCGTCGTCATCGTCTTGCCCGATGCCGCCCCGCTCCTCGATGCGGCGTGGCGTATCGACCCGGCTCTGGTGCGTCGTGGGGTGCCGGCGCACGTCTCGCTCCTCTACCCGTTCGTGCCGGAATCGGCGCTGACAGATCAGGACGAGAAGGGCGTGCGTTCCCTGGCGGCAAGGTTTCCGGCAGCTGATCTGCTCTTGGAGGAGGTCGTGACGGCGGCCGGCTTCGTCGCCGTCACCGTTCCGGGACTCCAAACGATCGTCGATGCGTTCCGCACCCAGTGGCCCGGGTTGCACCCGTACAAGGGCCGCTTCGGGGCGCAGCCCGCCGCCCATGTCACGGTCGCCATGGGTGCGGACAACCCGACAGCTGCCGCCCATGTCCGCGCTGCGATCAGCAGCCTGCTGCCGCTGCACACCCGTGCGGCGGCGGTCCAGCTGGTGGTGCTGACGGAGGAAGGCTGGCAGCCGCGGTTCACCGTGCCGCTCGGCGTCCCGGACGGGCCGTAAACACCGCCCGCCAGTCCCTCGCCCCTGGCCGCGAACACAGCCCGAGGCCGGCACCCCGTCCTCGGCGACATAGGAGGCCCGGCGATGCTCATGTGGATTCTCCTCTTTCTGCTGGCCCTCTGGATCATCGGCTTCGTCATGCGAGGCCGCGGCGGCAGCCGCAGCGCCACCCGGCACCGCTTCAGCCGCAGCCGCGGGTGACGCGGCGCCCAACCCATCCAGTGGACCGATCAAGGACAGCCATGAGTGCTGGACACACGTTCAGGAACAAGGCACAGGCCCTCAAGGGCCGGATCACCGAGCGCATCGGCGAGCCAGAGAGGGCAGCCATGTTCACCGTCGTGATCATCGCCGTGGTGGTCATCGCGGCGGGCACCCTCCTCTTCATCGGACGCACCCGGCCTCCCGGCGGTGGCAGGCGCAGCCTGCAGCGGCGATTCGGCCCCGAGTACCAGCAGTCCGTCGACCGCCACGACGGCGACGTCAAAGCAGCCGAGCGGGAACTCAGCGAGCGCGTCAAGCGTCACCTCTCACTTCACGAGCGGACGCTGCCTCCCGAGGTCCGCGCACACTACGTGGCTCAATGGGCGGATGGTCAGGAGCAGTTCGTCGACTCACCGCACAAGGCGGTCACCGAAGCCGACGCGCTCCTCGCACGGCCGGCGGAGGACCGGGGCCATCCCGACGGCGACCAGTTCGCCGAGCAGCTCGCCGCACTCTCCGTACATCACGCCCACTACGTCGACGGCTACCGCAGCCTGCACACGGCCGCCCGCGGCCAGAGCGGCACCGAAGAGATGCGGGAGGCCATGATCGAGGCCCGCGCCCTCTTCGAGGCGTTGGTCACCGATCAGTCGGCGGGCTCGAACCGGCGCCGTCCGCAATCCCCCGACGACCGCAGCCACACGCCGTGGGCACCGAGCCGGCGCCACGCGAAGGGAACGGGCACACGATGATGTACGACCAGGAACGCGCACAACAGCCCCGGGCCGAGCGGCCGAACCTCGCCGAGCAGCACGCCTCGCCGCCGCCCCGCTTCGAACCGCCTCGCACAGCCGATGAGCCGGTCATCAGCGCCAACGATCCCGACGGCACCCCCAGCCTCGTGCTTCTCCCCCAAAGCGATCGGGACAAGCTCACCATGCGGCTCCAGCAAGCTCTCCACACCTTCGTGGAGAGCCCGCGCCAGGCGCTGGAGGAGGCCGACGACGTCTTCGAGGAATCCGTGTCCCAGCTGACCGCGACCCTCGCGGAGCGGCACCGTGTCCTGCGTGCGGGCTGGCGGGGCCAGGACACTGAAGCGCAGACGGAGGAACTGCGTCTCGCGCTTCAGCAGTACAGGCAGACCACGGAACAGCCCTGGATCTGCCGGAGGTACCACCGACCACGAGTCTCGTCCTCGATGTGCTCCTCGGTGGGCCTTGGTGAGGAACCCGGTGAGGTCGGCGGCGAGGGAACGCCACGGTTTACGGCCGACGGCGGTTTGGATCATCTGGCCGGCGCGGTCGTGGACTTCGCCGGTACGCAGGTCGCGCACGAGTCCGTACGTCAGCGGGGTGAGGCAGCCGAAGCAGATACCGCGGGCTCGGCTGAGGCAACGTAACCGCGACTGCGTCGTGAGGGGATGGCACCTGCGTGGCGGTTCGCGGTCGTACAGAATCGTCTGTTTCTCGCGCTGGCATATTGCACAGGAGGGGAATCCGGTTGCGCCCTATTTTGAGCAGCTTCACTGAAATCGGTGACCAGACCGTGAAATACATCTCGGAACTATACGACCGTTGCGGAAATGGCGCTGCGCCAAGATATTCGGCGCACGGAGGCCAAAGAAAGAAGACGGTTTAATGCGACGCACGGGAATATACGAGCCGCACCGACCGTAGTAATATCGAATGTGGGTTGGTTCACTCTCACGTGCAATACCCGGAAGGGCGACTCCGGCGTATATACGCCGGAGTCGTTGTCTCAGGTCGTCGAGCGCCGCGGCGATTTGCGAGGCACGCTGAGAAGTGCACCGGCTCGGCCACACCACCGGCGAAGGGAACCCGGGATGATCCAGAGCGCGGACATCCGTGAGTGGCGGACCCACGATGTCGTCGACGCGGGTGGCCGCAAGATCGGCACGCTGGAGGCCATCTATGTGGACACCAGCACCGACGAGCCGGCCATGGCCACCGTCCAGGTCGGCCTGCCCACCCGCCGCCGCCTGGTCTTCGTCCCACTGGCCGACGCGATCGTGGGGCCCGGCTACGTCAAGGTCGACTACGACCGGTCGCTGGTGAAGAAGTGCCCGGCGATCGGCACGGACGACGTCCTGCCCGCCGAGGACGAGGCCGCGGTCTTTGCCCACTACGACCTGCCCTACAAGCCCGGCGCGAACGGTGAGCGGCAGCTCGCCCGCCGCTGACCGGCCCATCGAGGTGGTGCCTTAAGTCGTGACGCTCTTCCTGATCCTCGTCATCGTCGCGATGGTGCTCGGCATCATCGGCGCCGCCGCCGAAGGGCTGTTCTACCTGCTGGTCATCGGCATCGTGGTGTTCATCGCGGCCCTGGTGTACCTGGCCCTGCACCTGCGGACCTCCGGCCGGCGTCACCACCCGCTTCGTTGAAACACGGGCCCCTCCGCGAGCTGCACGGCCGACGAAGTCGAGATGTAGACGGGCGGGATGAGCTGGGCTGCGCCGATGCCCGGCACAGCAAAGCCGCACCGGGGAGCGGAGACTCGTCTTCCCGCCCGTCGTTCGGTACGTGGGCCGACCTCCTCGGCTCATTCCTTCAGGTTGTAGAAGTGGATGGGTGAGTTCGGCTTGAAACCGATACGTGGGTATACGGGGGCCCCGGCCTCGGTCGCGTGCAAAGTGGCGCGGGTCAGACCGGTGGCTCGGGCGCCCTCGTGCAGTGCCTTGCGGGTGACCGCCTCGCCATAGCCCCTGCGCTGCCACTGCGGGTCGGTGGCGACATAGGCGACGAAGAGGCGGCCCTGCGCTTCGACCGTCGCGGCGCATGCCACCGGAACGTCGCCTCGCATGGCCAGGTAGGCGTACATCTCGCTCTTCCAGTGCGTGGATCCGACCAGGCCGTCGCGGCCTTCCTCCAAGGGGAACCCGTAGGCGCGTGCTTGGAGGTCCGCATAGGCCCGCAAGTGCTCGTCGGTGCGCACCCGCACGAACGTCAGGTCGGGGTGGACCGGGTCGGGGATGGGCAGCAGGTCTCCTGCCATTCCCGTGCCGGGGAAGGCGTACTGCAGGCCGGCCTGCTCGGCCGCCGTGGCCAGCGCGGTGCGCGCCTCGTCGTCGAGGAGGTCCTCGAAGAGCCACAGGAAGCCCGGGTGCTTCTTCGCGCGCATGATGTCCGCCGCCTGGATCAGGCGTTGTGCGACGAGGTCGGCTCCTGCTCCTGCGTCGGTCAGAGTGATGCAGTTGTAGAACGAGAATCGGCAGTCGGCCCAGCGGACGGCGATGCCGGGGAGGTCACGCACATCCGCGTCCGCGTCGCGGTCGAGCACCAGGGCACGCCAGGCCACGGTGAGCTGCTGTGCCGATTCGATGGACTCCGTGAGGCCAGTCACCGTACTCCCATGGGTCGTTGAGGGCGTGGAGGGCGTGGAGGGCGCCGTCATCAGATGATGCCTTCGAACTGTTTGTCCTCGGTGGGCGAACTGGATCGGGGCACGTGGTACGAGTCGCGTCCGAAGCGCCGCCACAGGGCGGCTATGAGGAAGGCCACCACTACGGCGACGGGGGTGTAGTTGAAGGTCTTGGCGGTGATCGGGCTGCTCTGCGGGAGCAGGAACAGCACGGTGACCGCGCCCGCCCACACCACCGCCACCCAGCCGATCGGCCGGCTCCAGCGGCCCAAGTTCCAGGGCCCCGGGGTGAATCGGTCGCGGTGGATCAGCCGCAGCAGCACCGGGATGGCGTACGCCGAGGTGAATCCCACGACCGAGATGGCGGTCACCGCCGAGAACGCCGCCGTGGAATACAAGGACGGCAGCGCGAGCACGAAAGCCACGGCGACCGCGAGCCAGACCGCGTTGGCGGGGATGGCGGTGCGCCGGCTGACCTTCTTCCAGCGCCCCGATCCGGGCAGGGCACCGTCCCGGGCGAAGGCGTAGATCATCCGGCTGGCGCTGGCGGTCACGGTGTAGCCGCACAGGAACTGGGCCACGATGATCACCAGCAGCAGGGCCTTTGCCGCCGCCTCGCCCAGCGCGTCCAGAAGGATCTGTGCCACGGGTACGCCGGTCGGTCCTGCCAGGGTCGCGGTGTAGTCCTGGATGGCGAACAGCAGTGTGAGCAGCAGGATGCCGCCGGCGATCCAGGACACGGCCACCGAGCGGAAGACTCCGCGGGCCGCGGCGACGGAGGCGTGGTTGGTCTCCTCGCTCAGGTGGGCCGATGTGTCGTATCCGGCCAGGGCGAAGACCGGCAGCAGCATGCCCAGCAGGATCACGTAGACCGGGGCACTCCAGCCCGTGTTGTTGGTGAACTCGGTGAAGACGAAGCCGGCCGACTGGTGGTCGGAGGGCACGAACGCCAGGGCGCCGACGATGACGACGGCCCCCGCCAGGTGCCACCACGCGCTCACGGACGTCAGGATGTTCATCAGCCGGGTGCCGAAGAGGTTCAGGACCGCGTGCAGCGCGAGGATGATCCCGTACAGAAGCAGCAGGGATTCCGGAGTCGGCGTGTAACCGAACTGCAGGTTCATCCACGCGGCGGTGAACGTCGCGATGCCGTAGTCCTGGGCGGCGATTCCGCCGAGCAGGCCCAGGAGGTTGAGCCAGCCGGTGTACCAGCTCCACCGCTCGCCTCCGAGCTGGCGGGCCATGTAGTACAGGCCGCCGCTCGTGGGGTAGCGGGAGGTGATCTCCGCCAGGGCCGCGGCCAGGCACAACACCAGCGGCCCGACGGCGAGCCACCCCCACGTGATCACCGCGGGGCCGCCCGAGTTCAGGCCGTAGCCGAACAGCAGCAAGGTCCCCGACATGATCGAGATGACCGACAGGGAGGCCGAGAAATTGCCGAACGCCCCCATCCGGCGGTGCAGTTGCTGGGTGTAGCCCAGCGACTGGAGGATGCGCGCGTCCTCACCGTCGTCGTCGACCGGGTTCGGCTGCTGTCGCGGTGTTCTTACCGAAGTCATGGGTTCTCCGCACAGGATGGCTGAAACAGGGGGTGCAAGCGGGGTGGTGTCACGGGTGCTCTCCCGTATGCCGCGGGTGGGATCTCAGGCAGGCGACGCGGTCCTCCTCGAACGCCTTCCGCCACTGGTCCTCGGGATACCGGGCGTCGTACTGCCACGGAGCGGGAGTGGCGAAGTCGCCGATGGCGTCGAAGACTTCGGTGGCCCACTGGGCGAAGCCGCCCCTCGCCAGGGCGTATGCGAGGTAGTTGAGATCCAGCTGGGAACTGGTGGCCGGATCGCCCTTCTGGAACCAGCCCTCGAATGCCTGCGTGACGGCCCGGGTGGTGTCCTCCCTGGTCCACAGGAGGTTCAGCATGACCTCGGCGCCTCTGTCCCGTCGCTCCCTGTGCTCCTGCACACGGGCGTAGAGGGGCAGCAGAAGCAGTGGCGAGTCGGGCGGCGCGAAGGAGACCGACCAACGGGCGAAATCCGTCGCGACTGCCTGACGGCCCGCCGGCCCCGGGCGGGCCTGGAGCGCCTGGGACATGCGATGCCATGCCTCGCGGTTGAACGGATCCCGCCGGTGCACCTCCCCCAGCAGGCCCCATGGCCCGCCAGGCAGCAGATACTCATGGGGAGGCGGAGCCACGTGATGCTCCGGGTAGCGTCCCGTCACATCCGTTTCGGCCAGGGCCAGGCGACAGATCCAGGGCACCGAGTCGTCGGGATTCCCGTCGCCCGCCTTGCGGCACGCCTCCCGGGCCCGGGCCACCAGTTTCTCCAGGTCCCCTGCCCGCCGGTAGTCACGCGCCCAGTTTCTTCGGTGGGCCTGGAGCACCCGTTCGGTGGCGACTCTGGCGTACATCACCCGGGCGGCGACGCTCTCCGGTTCCTCTTTCAGCCATAACTCCACAACGTTGGCCTGAGCTGCGACAACCCCAAGGACCTGAGTACGGGATGTCCACTGCGGCCAGTTGCCCGTTCGGGCAAGGACCTGCCGCATCTGCATCCAGTAACCCGCCTGAATGTCCTGCACTGCCGCATAGAGGTCTGTGTCTCGGCCGACCGGGTTCGCCCGGCCGGCCGGGTTCGAACTCTCCATCAGCGTCCCTCTCGGCCGGCCGAACACAGGGCAAGCCGAAGAGAGCCGTCAGCTGGAGCCGCCGGGGGCATGGGGAGGCCGGGCTTCGCGCCGGAGCCGACGGGCAGCAGGGCGTCGGTGTCCTGCGCACTGGCGGACATAGGCAGAAGGACCCTCGGGGCAGTTGGGACGGGGTGGCACGATCGTGTAAAGGACAGCGGTGTGGGCCGAGTGCCTGACAGGTACTTAAGTGCCTGGAGAGGCGCATGACCAGAGAATCCCAAGATTGTCTGGTTGCTCAGAAGCAGGTTTCGGCCATGCGGCGGGCGAGCGTCGCCATCCGTGACCGGACCGGCCGGCCGCAGCACTCGGACGGTGCACCGCCGGGGCTCGGACGCTCGCACTCACGTGCTCACGGGCATGGGGAACAGGACCACCGCCACCCGATGGAAGGGCAACGTCAACTTGCCTGCGGAATAAGTGAGTTGTTGCGGAATGGGCATGTTCGGGCGCGCATGGACGTCCCGGTGATGGTCTTCCAGACGCGGGATCATTCGGCCAGTTCGGTACGGTGGTCACTGGCTGTGAGCGGATGCCGCCGGCCCGCCACCAGACAACAAGCTGAATGTTCGTTTTATTTTGGGCGAGGCAGGCTGTGAAACGAGTATCCGTTCTACAATCGGGGCATGCCTCGCGTATCCCAGTCACACCTCGACGCCCGCCGTCGCCAGATCCTCGACGCGGCCCGCCGCTGCTTCATCAGCAACGGCTTTCACGCCACCTCGATGCAGGACATCCTGCGCGAGGCCGACCTGTCCGCCGGTGCCGTCTACCGCTACTTCCAGGGCAAGGACGACATCATCATGGCGATCGCCACCGACGCGCTCGGTGAGCTGACCAGCGCCTTCGACGCGGCGCTGGGGGGTGAGACCGCGCGTCCACTGGATGAGGCGCTCGACGAGATGCTCGGCGTCATCCGCCGCCTTTCGGACACGCAGGACATCGCCCGGCTCATCCTGACCGTGTGGGGCGAAGGGGTACGCTCCCCCGAACTCGCCGGGTTCTTCAACACGACCTTCCACGGCGTGCGTCAACTCGTGAGCCGTGCCGTCGTCCAGCGTCAGGACCGCGGGCTGCTGCCGAGCGATGTCTCTGCCGACGGCGTCGCGCGCGTACTGATCGGCGCTCTGCACGGCTATGTGATCCAGATGGCGCTTCTCGAAGACCCCGACCCCGAGGCCTTCCGGAGCAGCCTGCACATGTTCATCGGAAACACCGTCAGAGCTGACCCCAGTGCCGCTTCGATGCCGCACTCCTGAAGGACCACAGGGGAAAGGGCCCCGTTACCCAGGGCCCTCTCCATACCTCTCAGGAAGTCAGCCGACGACGGTCCAGGTGTCGCCGCCGGCGAGGAGTGCGGCGAGGTCGCCCTTGCCGTTGTGTTCGATGGCGGTGTCGAGCTGGTCGGCCATGAGGGTGTCGTAGACGGGGCGTTCGGTGTTGCGGAAGACGCCGATGGGTGTGTGGTGCAGGGTGTCGGGGTCGGCGAGGCGGGAGAGTGCGAAGGCCTGGGTCGGCGAGGTGGAGTGCGCGT